>NZ_MDGW01000463.1:0-501 GCF_001712525.1 Shigella sp. FC1661 | reverse complement strand
TTTCAGCCCCGCCCGCTGAAACGCCTGTTCACAGCCAACCAGTGCTGGACGTCCTTCCTGGATGCGGGCGGTCTGCGCGATATCGGGGTTGAGGCTGTCTGAACCGCCCCGGGTTTCCTGGAGAGTGTTTTATCTGTGAACTCAGGCTGCCAGATCATCGTTTCCGATGGAAGCATAATAAGCTTTTTCTGCTTCTGCCGGAGGAGTATGGCCCAGCCTTTCCAGCAATCGTCGATTGTTATACCAGTCCACCCACGTGAGTGTGGCCAGTTCCACTTCTGCACGGTTTTTCCAGCTCTTACGGTGTATTACCTCCGCTTTGTAAAGACCATTGATGCTCTCCGCCATCGCGTTGTCATACGAGTCGCCTGTACTTCCTGTTGATGCCAGTAATCCGGCTTCCTTAAGCCGCTGTGTGTAGGCCAGCGATACATACTGAGAACCTTTATCACTGTGATGGACCGTGCCGGACGGTCGACGGGCCCATAACGCCTGCTCCAG
>NZ_MDGW01000462.1:0-508 GCF_001712525.1 Shigella sp. FC1661 | reverse complement strand
CGGAATAGCAGAGAGCTTCGTGAAAACGATAAAGCGTGACTACATCAGTATCATGCCCAAACCAGACGGGTTAACGGCAGCAAAGAACCTTGCAGAGGCGTTCGAGCATTATAACGAATGGCATCCGCATAGTGCGCTGGGTTATCGCTCGCCACGGGAATATCTGCGGCAGCGGGCTTGTAATGGGTTAAGTGATAACAGATGTCTGGAAATATAGGGGCAAATCCAGACACATTGCGGTTCGTTGATAATAAAGCTACAGGCGTTATGTCTTCCCGGCTCAGTAAAATCGACATCTGCAATTTGCGGTGAAGCCACCAGCACCAGCGATTGTTCACCCAACTCTCGTCGATTCAGGGCATCATCATTCCCTACGCGATAAAAGACGCCGACATCGGCCTCATCATTCGTAAGCGTGCAGCAAGAACCGTATTGACGGGGATGTGTTATTCAGTCGGCAGTGCTACGCGCCAGGGGAGCAGTTCGCCGACCCGGTTTATCGGCCAGT
>NZ_MDGW01000461.1:0-513 GCF_001712525.1 Shigella sp. FC1661 | reverse complement strand
AACACGCCAGTTCGCCCGGATGTTGGGACTTGAACCGAAGAACACGGCGGTGCGGAGTCCGGAGAGTAACGGAATAGCAGAGAGCTTCGTGAAAACGATAAAGCGTGACTACATCAGTATCATGCCCAAACCAGACGGGTTAACGGCAGCAAAGAACCTTGCAGAGGCGTTCGAGCATTATAACGAATGGCATCCGCATAGTGCGCTGGGTTATCGCTCGCCACGGGAATATCTGCGGCAGCGGGCTTGTAATGGGTTAAGTGATAACAGATGTCTGGAAATATAGGGGCAAATCCACTGACATTGCCATTGAAGCGGAGCGTCCCGTGCCGGAACGTTACCTCACAGCTGATACTGAGGGTTTCCGGATCCTCTGCGAGCGATTCTGGCTGTTCGGCAGCTGCATCGAGAGTCACAGGAAGTAGCTGGGGGCTCTCTGAAGAAGGTAATAGCAGCTTTCCCTCGCGCCATTGTTGTCGCCATTTGAACAACAGATTGGCGTTAATGCCATTT
>NZ_MDGW01000460.1:0-522 GCF_001712525.1 Shigella sp. FC1661 | reverse complement strand
GCACGAAAAAAGTGGCCGGGACTGGGAAATGAAGTGACAGCCCGCCTGCTGACCGTGACGCGCAAAGGAAAAGTCTGCCATCTGCTGACGTCGATGACGGACGCCATGCGCTTCCCCGGAGGAGAAATGGCGGATCTGTACAGTCATCGCTGGGAAATTGAACTGGGATACAGGGAGATAAAACAGACGATGCAACTGAGCAGGCTGACGCTGAGAAGTAAAAAGCCGGAGCTTGTGGAGCAAGAGCTGTGGGGTGTCTTACTGGCTTATAATCTGGTGAGATATCAGATGATTAAAATGGCGGAAAGTGGCGCAGTAGACTGTGACGTTTTTTTTGACGACAGGGACCAGGCAGTCCCCTACACAGCCACCGCTGATGATGTCGCTCCGACGGGTCAGCAAATCTGGCAGGAACTGCAAAGCGGCAAATGGGGTGAGATAGCCCCATTCACTGTGACACCAGAAATGCTGGAAGCGGCCAGAGAGGCCAGACGTCAGGAAATTGAAGCATGGCGCGCAGAA
>NZ_MDGW01000459.1:0-525 GCF_001712525.1 Shigella sp. FC1661 | reverse complement strand
AATCAGCTGAAACCTTATGGCTGGGACGGTATGTATGGCAGACGCACACTGGTTGATGACAGCGGCAATAAAGCTCTGCGAATTGAGAAAAATAACAGCTCGAAATCCTGGTCAATGTACTGTGAGGTGTACTGGCAATAGCGGACACTACCATTTGTTCTTTTTTTAAGCAGCCATCTGATGATATTTTTCCCTGAAGGCTGCCGGGGAGATATTCCCCAGACGAGAGTGACGACGCTGACGATTGTAGAAAATCTCAATGTATTCCCGTATTACTGAGATGGCTTCATCCCGGTTATTAAAACGATAGTGGCTCAGGCTCTCATTTTTCAGCGTTCCCCAGAAGCTTTCCATCGGAGCGTTGTCGTAACAGTGACCTTTACGCGACATTGATGTTTTCAGACCAGACTGCTCCTGTATGACCCGGTAATCGTATGCGCAGTACTGTGAACCTCGATCAGAGTGGTGGATTAGCCCGGCAGGTGGGCGCTGGCTCCTGAGCGCCATAAACAGGGCTTTACCTGT
>NZ_MDGW01000458.1:0-530 GCF_001712525.1 Shigella sp. FC1661 | reverse complement strand
AGACCGCACGAATATAACGGTGGGTTACCCCCAAACGAATCGGAAAATCGATACTGGAAAAACTCTAACTCGGTGGCCAGTTTTTGTTGACCACTTCATCATGAGCACTTGCTGTAGCTGATAGCCTTCCGGTACGGTTTGTGCCTGAGCGTTTGAAGCGAGTAAAACTATCCCTGCCACAGCTGCGGCGATTAGCGTTTTGTTCATTCCTGGCACCTCTTTTGTTATCAATCACTAAAGAGTGTGACAGAAATATGACTTTTTTCCGGGAACAGGTTCGCAAAATGGCTTGTTGAACGCCTGTTTTTCTATATACATCTTCAAAAACAGGCAAGGTTTGACGCAAACTATGCCTGATTAGCCCCTGCCTCGCGTACGCCGCTGATAATTGCACCTGTGGCTAAACAGAATATCTGCGGCGTTACCAATACAGAGGTAATGACTCCAACTTATTGATAGTGTTTTATGTTCAGATAATGCCCGATGACTTTGTCATGCAGCTCCACCGATTTTGAGAACGACAGCGACTT
>NZ_MDGW01000457.1:0-539 GCF_001712525.1 Shigella sp. FC1661 | reverse complement strand
CTCAGAGGGTGGCTGACCGGCTGAAAGCATCAGGTCTGAGCGGTGATGCGGATGCGGAGAGGGAAGCCGGTGCACAGGTGATGCGTGAGACTGAACAGCAGATTTACCGTCAGCTGACTGACGAGGTACTGGCCCTGCGATTGTCTGAAAACGGCTCACAACTGCACCATTCATAATCACATCGCATAAACCACAGACCGGACTGACTCCGGAAAAACAGAGGCCCGCCCCCGGGCCTCCCCGGATTCATCCGTTTCCCTGTTCAGCCTGACAGCACGCCCCCGCGGCCGGATGACAGACTCCGCTTCGGTAAGCAAAGCGGTCTTCTGTGATTCCGCCAGTTGCGGCTTATTCATTACTCAACGTCAAACGCCCGAATTGAAGCCAAATCATCCAGACCGCTCAGCTCCTCTTTCATTTCACGCTGACGGCGATAAATCGTAAGCGTGCAGCAAGAACCGTATTGACGGGGATGTGTTATTCAGTCGGCAGTGCTACGCGCCAGGGGAGCAGTTCGCCGACCCGGTTTATCGGCCAGT
>NZ_MDGW01000456.1:0-542 GCF_001712525.1 Shigella sp. FC1661 | reverse complement strand
CTTCCGTTAATTATTTTGTTGTCTTCTCTGGTTATGGGCTGTACGCAACATAAAACAGATATGCCCCGACAGTTGGTTAAGGCATTACCACAATATCCGGCCTATGCAGCGGCAAATTATATAAAGGGACGGGTTGATGTGAGGTTTGATATTGGTGCTGATGGTACTGTCACCCGAATTGAGTTTATTCGTTCAGAGCCGCACCATCTGTTTGATGAGCAGGTTGTAAAGGCGATGGCAAAATGGCGATTTGAGAAGGACAGGCCGTGTAAAGGCGTGAAGAAAACGTTTATCTTTAGTCCTTCCGCACCCTGATTATTTCATCAGAAATTAATTATCACTCTGTTGTTATTCTGTACATCCCGGCAGGGTAAGTCTTGTTCCGTCGGATATGAAGATGAAATATTGTTGGAGGACAGTGGGTACCTGCTCCTGTAACCGAACGTTCATTTCTCGTTATTTGTCATGCTGGCCGGGCGCAGATGCGTTGCATCTGTTGCCAGCCTTCTCCTGCAGGCTTCAATAACCCACGCTGAAAAGTT
>NZ_MDGW01000455.1:0-546 GCF_001712525.1 Shigella sp. FC1661 | reverse complement strand
GGCCGATAAACCGGGTCGGCGAACTGCTCCCCTGGCGCGTAGCACTGCCGACTGAATAACACATCCCCGTCAATACGGTTCTTGCTGCACGCTTACGGTAAGCCCGGCGGGGTGATGTTCCACAGCGATCAGGGCAGTCATTATACGAGCAGGCAGTTCCGGCAGTTATTGTGGCGATACCAGATCAGACAGAGTATGAGCCGGCGCGGAAACTGCTGGGATAACAGCCCAATGGAACGCTTCTTCAGGAGTCTGAAGAACGAATGGATGCCGGTGGTGGGTTACGTAAGCTTCAGCGAGGCAGCTCACGCCATAACGGACTATATCGTTGGATATTACAGCGCACTAAGACCGCACGAATATAACGGTGGGTTACCCCCAAACGAATCGGAAAATCGATACTGGAAAAACTCTAACTCGGTGGCCAGTTTTTTGTTGACCACTTCACGCTCCATCGCTGCCCGGCCTTTGTGGATGGTTTCACCAAACTCCAGTAACGTCCCGTGCAGGGCATTAATTTGTGCGGTCCGGAACTTCACCAGTTGC
>NZ_MDGW01000454.1:0-549 GCF_001712525.1 Shigella sp. FC1661 | reverse complement strand
GGCGCACGTCTTCGGTGAACGCACTCTGGCCACACTGGAGCGTCTTCTGAGCCTGCTGTCGGCCTTTGAGGTCGTGGTATGGATGACGGATGGCTGGCCGCTGTATGAATCACGCCTGAAGGGAAAGCTGCACGTTATCAGCAAGCGTTACACTCAGCGCATTGAGCGACATAATCTGAATCTGAGACAACATCTGGCAAGGCTGGGACGGAAGTCACTGTCGTTCTCAAAATCGGTGGAGCTGCATGACAAGGTCATCGGGCATTATCTGAACATAAAACACTATCAGTAAGTTGGAGTCATTACCAGAGTGCTTTCCTTACTGTATATATCGTTTCGCCCGCTTTTGCGTTTTTTTCTTTTCAAATCCCTTTCATTTCTCAGTGTAAAACTACGCCATCCGTTATTTGCGGAGGTGAGGCTATGAAATCCATGGACAAAATTTCAACGGTAAGCGTGCAGCAAGAACCGTATTGACGGGGATGTGTTATTCAGTCGGCAGTGCTACGCGCCAGGGGAGCAGTTCGCCGACCCGGTTTATCGGCCAGT
>NZ_MDGW01000464.1:0-23045 GCF_001712525.1 Shigella sp. FC1661 | reverse complement strand
AACACGCCAGTTCGCCCGGATGTTGGGACTTGAACCGAAGAACACGGCGGTGCGGAGTCCGGAGAGTAACGGAATAGCAGAGAGCTTCGTGAAAACGATAAAGCGTGACTACATCAGTATCATGCCCAAACCAGACGGGTTAACGGCAGCAAAGAACCTTGCAGAGGCGTTCGAGCATTATAACGAATGGCATCCGCATAGTGCGCTGGGTTATCGCTCGCCACGGGAATATCTGCGGCAGCGGGCTTGTAATGGGTTAAGTGATAACAGATGTCTGGAAATATAGGGGCAAATCCAGGATGTTATCGCGCTGGCGAAAATACTGGAGAACCGTAACCATATGCCTGCCAGCAACTTCCAGCGCATTATGGGTGATATTGACAAGCCTGTACCAAAGCCTATGACGCTGGCTGAACTGGATGAATTGGTGGGTGAAGAATGAAGCCATACATTCTGGCAGCCGGCCTGATCTCCTCGGCACCGGCACTATCTGCTATCCATTGTGGGGGCTTTACCATACAGCCAGACCGTTATCGGACAACGATTAACGGCGATGTGGTTCATATTGTTGATGCGCAATTTTACGGCGCACCGCGAGACTTTAGCCAGGCCGCCATAAAGTTATTGCCGGATGCCATTACCACTACCGATAGGCAATACCGCCTAGAGACGCAGGGAGGCAATGCCTTGCTTGAGTTGATGACCAGAGAAAACCCGCCACGTGTGCTTAATCGTGAGCGCTGCGATGCCGGGTTAACAAGTTTCGGTTGGTACACTTCTGCGCCGTGATGTTCGTTCCGAGCGCAGCCTAAAATATTGGACTGTTCTTGACGGATTTAAAACTCTAATGGAGCCAAGTCCTTGCCAGTAGCGGGCTAGGAGCCTAATTGTGATTCAGGTCGTCAAAAATATTCAGGTTTGCGGCATTGGTTCGCAGTACGCAGTCCGGTACGCGGCAAAACTGCGCATTTAACGTGCGTACCACCTGACGAATTCTAACGCCGGCATTGCAAACAGATGCGTGCGCAAAATGGCTAAGACGTCTGATATTGCTGGCTTTGGCTCAATCAGTTTGGAGGTGGCGGTATCAGTACGATGCTAATTTTTGCTAAGGTTTTAGTACGCAACTCAGGTACGCACTCTCACCAGATACGAAACCGATTCGCAGTTGCGTACCAGCCTGTAAGGCGCATTATCGCTGGGTTTCTACAGTCGAACGCAGTACGCAAAGTGGAAAATCCTCCGAATACGAAACCCGAGCATTGCGCAGTAAATTGCGAATTGCGCAGTTAACAAAATATCTCCGCAAAACGAAACGGATATCAATGCGCAAACCATCCTCAACCCCCGCGCGGTTACTGGCTTTATTGATGTGAAATTGCAAAATTGGTGCGCAATTTACAGTAAAATACGCATATTATTTCGTATTCAATTTGCGCACCGTTCGCAGTTAATGCGCAGTAATTCGCAGGAGGCCAGCCAGTGAGAGACAGAACGCGCAGCTATACCACCGACCTGCCCCGTATAGGGTTGCCATTCCTTGCGAACATGCGTAGCAGGCTGGCGGATGCTGAACCGGGTACGCAGCTTTATACCCAGACCGAAAGCGGAACGTTGTATGCCTTCCGGCAAGCCGACAGCTACGCCATGACAATCAACGGCGTGACGCGGGCTATTCGCACCACAACCACGAAGGCCGGGTATGGCGTCCGGGAATGGTACGCTTGCCCCCACTGTATGAAGCGGGCTGCAAAGCTGTATATCGGCAAGAAAGACATTGGCTGCCGGGCGTGCTGGAAACTTCACTATAAAAGCCAGAGTGCCGACATACTGGACAGGATGCGCATGAAGATACGCCAGCAGCGATGCGCGATATGGGGCAGCAATGACCTTGCCAATAATCTGTTTAATGACATTCGCATGTTCCCAAAACCAAAGGGGATGCGCTGGGCTACGTTTGACAGGAAGCGGGCAGAGTTATCAGTTATGGAGATGGCTTACTGGCAGGCATTCAGCCCGGTAGTGGACAGAATCACGGGCGTTATTGAGCGTAAAGCAGGAAAAGCAGCCAGAGGCATTGGCCTGACTCTATAAAAGCAAAACGCCCGCACGGGGCGTCAGAGAACGGGATAGACTTCTGCGACAATTTGCATTCGCCGCCAATATAGCAAGCCGTCCACATCAAGCAATAAACTATCACCGGGAGGGGGAGGCCAAATCTCTGCAATCCTGAGCCTTAAGGACTGCCCGCCCCATCGTTTTTTCATACCCGCGAAAAATGAAATTTAATCCGGGCGTGTTTCATCCTTCCAGAGGGTATGACGTATGACACCACGCGAAATAGCCTTATTGACCATCGCCAAACTTGAGCATGGAGGCCACCAGCTTACACAGGCAGATCAACGGGAGATAGAACGCTCAGTTAATGCCGATATAGCCCGGCGCGACAGGTTCCGCGAAATGATGCGAGCACCTGCCTACCAGTGGAAGAAGCCAGCGCCGCGCAGGTAGATACGGGATTATTCCGCATGTAACTTATGCGTATTAAGCAAATTTCCTTTATTCACCTTTACAGAATTGTGAGTACGTCAGTATCGTTATCCTTCCGATTCGCATTTATTCAGGATTTGCATGTACCAGCTAAAGATAACCATCCGAGACAGCAAACCACCTATATGGCGGCGTGTGCTGGTTCCAGAGCAAATCCCCTTTAGTGAACTTCACGCGGTGATCCAGTTGGCTTTTGGCTGGAATGACGAACACCTGTATATGTTCGAGAAAGGGCGTAAAGGTGATCCCGGTAGCGAGTATCGCGTATGGGGTGAGGATGAAAGCATGGGTAATGCGGCAATCACACCACTATGGGCAGCGCTCCAGAATGATGGTGACAAGCTGGTTTACACGTATGACTTTGGCGACTGGTGGGATTGCGTCATTGTGCTGGAGAAGCAAACACACGATACGAGCAATCAGCCCATTAGCTGCCTGCGTGGGAAAGGCACCACCCCAGTGGAAAACTCAGGCGGCTTGCATGGTTACAATGAATTGCTATTACAGGCCAGAGAGTCTGATAATCCTGAGCAGGCCGAGATCCACAATTTCCTGATGCTGGATATTGAGCGCCGGGTTTACGACCTGAGCAGCATCAACGACAGATTGCAGGCTCTTAACTGACCCGCATATATTCGCCTGATATTGCGTTATCAGCGCCGCCAGTATCGCGCATAACAGCGCACTGACCGGGCAAACCGTAGCGCACGACCGTTGCGTTAGTCTCACCGCCGCGCCGTATCTGGCGCGATTCATACACTGTCACCCGCTCAAGCAGTCCACCAGCAACCATGCTTTCCAGTGTGCGCCGGGTTGATTCGAGCTGGTGACGCTTATCGAACGACACCATGCCATGAAGCAGGTAGGCCACACCCGACACATCGAACGGCGGCGCACCAATCTCACCAGTCACCCATTCGAGGTTATCCGGTTCAAAGTAGCTAAGTATCTCTTTTTTGCGGCTGGTCATTCTCATAGCTGGCAGGTTCCTTATTGTGGGATAGCACTATCATACAATAAGGCGCAAAAGATAAGAGGCCAGAACAGCAAGCATGAGAGCATAAAACGAGCAGCCAAAGACAGCGCCTCAAAATACCGTGTACACAAGGGTGTACCTACTGAGAAAATGCATTACAAGAAACACAGCAACCACGGGCGTTTAAAGCCACTACTCAATAAACAGATTCAACTCGTAACGCCAATTCTTACTTTTCAGCCTTCACAAATGCCGCCCACTCAAACAGAGCGGCATTTTTCTTCCCCGCAACTTCAATTCTGTTTTGCGTGCCTGCTCCAGATTTTGCGATGTTTTTTTGCCCAGCACACTGAGAACGTGAGATACTCACAACTGTATATAAATACAGTTACAGATTTACTTTCTTTGCAATCGATATCACATGGAGTGGGCAATGAACGAACATCATCAACCTTTTGAAGAAATACGGCATTATGGCACTGAAGGGCAAGAATTTTGGTCAGCTAGAGAATTGGCACCGTTACTGGATTATCGGGACTGGCGCAATTTTCAAAAGGTACTGGCCCGCGCGACTCAAGCGTGCGAAGCCAGCAATCAAGCTGCATCTGACCATTTCGTTGAAACCACCAAAATGGTTGTATTAGGTTCAGGGGCTCAACGAGAACTTGAAGATGTTCATCTCTCCCGCTATGCCTGTTACCTGGTAGTACAAAACGGCGACCCTGCGAAACCGGTTATTGCGGCAGGGCAAACTTATTTTGCTATCCAGACCCGACGGCAGGAGCTGGCTGACGATGAAGCTTTCAGGCAACTTCGTGAAGACGAAAAGCGTCTTTTTCTGAGAAATGAATTGAAAGAACATAACAAACAATTGGTTGAGGCAGCGCAGCAAGCTGGGGTAGCGACAGCTATCGATTTCGCCATATTTCAGAATCATGGTTACCGGGGGCTGTATGGTGGATTAGATCAGAAAGCTATTCATCAGCGGAAGGGGCTGAAAAAGAATCAGAATATCCTGGATCATATGGGTTCAACAGAACTGGCGGCTAATCTCTTTCGAGCTACCCAAACAGAAGAAAAACTCAAGCGGGATGGCGTGAATTCAAAACAGCAAGCAAACACCACACACTTTGACGTGGGTCGCAAGGTGAGGCAAACCATTCAGGAACTTGGCGGAACCATGCCTGAGGAGTTGCCGACCCCGCAGGTCAGCATCAAGCAGTTGGAAAACAGTGTAAAAATTACAGAGAAGAAATAGCAGAAACTAAAAACTCTTTTTCTTAATTGAGATACCCGATGCGTAAGCCAAAGTCCAGGTGCAGTGAACACAATGGCTAAACATTGCACCTTTCTTTTCCACCCCTCAATTTTAACCTATTTTTTCTTATGCATTTTCTCAGACAAGAACTCAGAATAATGCATCTACGCTACAGAAAATAGCGATTTCACATAACTACAAGTTATCAATTTCCTCTTACCTTAAAAAATCTCAATCGTGACAATGCGCACAAATCGCTACCCTGCCAGACAGATTTTTAGGGAGAGAACCATGCTGTTACACATTTTGTATTTGGTTGGCATCACTGCCGAAGCCATGACGGGGGCGCTGGCGGCCGGACGACGGCGCATGGATACATTTGGCGTAATTATTATTGCGACCGCCACCGCAATTGGCGGAGGGTCAGTGCGCGATATTCTGCTGGGCCACTATCCGCTCGGCTGGGTCAAACACCCGGAATATGTGATTATCGTCGCTACCGCCGCAGTACTCACCACTATCGTTGCTCCTGTAATGCCTTACCTGCGCAAAGTGTTTCTGGTGCTCGATGCGCTCGGACTTGTGGTCTTTTCTATCATCGGCGCACAGGTTGCACTGGATATGGGGCACGGCCCAATTATTGCCGTTGTCGCGGCGGTAACCACCGGCGTGTTTGGCGGCGTTTTGCGCGATATGTTCTGTAAACGCATCCCACTGGTATTCCAGAAAGAGTTGTATGCTGGTGTCTCATTTGCCTCCGCCGTGCTGTACATCGCGCTGCAACACTATGTTTCTAACCATGATGTGGTGATTATCTCCACCCTGGTATTCGGCTTTTTTGCCCGCTTACTGGCGCTACGTCTTAAGCTGGGATTACCGGTCTTTTACTACAGCCACGAAGGTCACTAAGGTTCAAAACCTGTGATCTGCTGGGCAGCCAGCCAACTGCCCAGCTTCTTGATTTGCGCATTTTCCTTCCATTCAATAACCTGTCTGGCGCGCCCAGATCCAGTCCCCGGCAGCTGCTGCCAGAACTGCTCCGTGCTAAATAAAAGTTGCGACTAGGACCGTTCATCACTGGCATTAAGCGCCGCCCGGGTTAGCGGTATTCCCATTGCCATCACCCAGCGAGTAAAAGGCTGCTTACGAGCCAGATTAAACTGATGCCATAACTGCGCACTTTTACTTTTCGCGATCCCCGGCGTGTTCTGTAATTGCTCTGGCGTTAATAAAAGCCAAGAAAAGATATGCTCAAAGCGATGAGTCTGATGCAGCGCGCGCCAACCGGCCTCACCAATGCCATCCAGCCCAAGAACCTGTTTTGACCCCAGCCAGACTAAGCGTGAAATGAACTGTTCCTGACAAACATCAGAAGCAAAGTAGCAGGTCAACGAGTTAAAGCGGTTTTCTGGCGGTGTCGGTTTTGTACGTTCTGCACCGCGCCACACCACATCATCAATGCGAGGAATACCCTGACCGGCAAGGCTGACGAGAATCTGATCACCAGGCGCAATATCCCACTCCTGCCAGCGCCTGACGGAACCAATATTCACCCGCTGGACTTTTTTATCATCCAGCATGACAGATGCGAGTGACGCAACCACCGATATTTTACCGCTCTTACCCACCGCAAACTGAATCGCCTTCACTTCGGCAACCTGAGCTACAGGTTGATATTTCCAAGCCACCAGCCACTCTGCCTGGCCCGGTAGCCAATGGCGGGATTCTGGCTCTTTCGCCGCTCGTACAACTACGCCATCGGTGACGAAGGGTAATTCCGCTTTCCACCACTCATTGCGTACGCGCGCAACTTCATCAGCATTTTTCACCGCACGGGTATACGTCTGCGTTAGAGTAAAACCTGCGGTAGCCAGCTCTTTTAAACGATCAGACATTAACTGCGGTCCATCCGGCCATGCCCAGACAAAAACGCCCAGAGAATTCAGCGTGTCGCTATCGTCCTGGCGCATCATCAAGCCAGCAACTTTTGCGCGGGCATTTATTCCCCCCATTTGTTGTTGGATATGCCCCTCGCGCTGGAGAAATATTTCCCCCTGAAGCGTACTGTTGGCTAAAGGCCCGCTAACGGTTTGCGGCACAGCGGAAATTAAGCTAACTTTCTGCGTCCAGTCCTCGCCTTTCAGGCCATTACCGCGACTGATTGCTTTGTTCAGTTTCCCGTCCCGATAAACCAGGGTTACCGCAACGCCATCAACTTTTGGCTGCACCCAAAGATCGCTACGTTCTCGCATCCACAGACTTAATGCGTTTTTATCCGCCATTTTGCGTACACCCGTATGGGCAACCGGATGCATAACCGCACCATTTAAAGGCGGCATCATCACGTCGCGGGGCTCGCTCACAAAGCAGCGTTGCCACTGCATAAGACGGGCGCTTAACTGATCGTAAACACCGTCTTCCACCTCACTTTTTCCTTCCTTCCAGTAGTCATCGTCCCACTGTTTTATTTGCTGTTGCTGGCGGAAAATTTCTTCCTGTGCTCTGGCTGGCGACCAGGCCGGACAGACCGCCCACACAGATGATTGCCAGCACAAGATACTTATTAATATCGCCATCCATACTTTCATCTTCACCTCCGCTGTAGTCAGGCTGGCAGATATACAACGTGGTGAAGGCAAAGCCGAGTGGCAAAAACGGAGTCTGCGAGGACGCTTCCTGAGAATCGTCTTTATTGCAGTAAATCACAGGCAAATGCGGAAGCAGCTACGCAAAACGCAACAACTTTGCGCAAAAAGTGTGAGCAAGGGCTACGTCACATGGCCGCGCCGTGTATAATAAGCTCGTATGTAGGCTTTATTTCGCTAATCACATACGAAAGATACTCATGGCTCAAGGCACGCTTTATATTGTTTCTGCCCCCAGTGGCGCGGGTAAATCCAGCCTGATTCAGGCTTTATTAAAAACCCAACCGTTGTATGACACCCAGGTTTCTGTTTCACACACCACACGCCAACCGCGTCCTGGTGAAGTCCACGGTGAACATTATTTCTTTGTTAATCATGATGAATTTAAAGAAATGATTAGCAGAGATGCGTTCCTCGAACACGCAGAAGTTTTTGGTAATTACTATGGCACTTCGCGTGAGGCCATTGAGCAAGTACTGGCGACCGGTGTCGATGTTTTTCTCGATATCGACTGGCAGGGCGCGCAGCAAATTCGCCAGAAGATGCCGCACGCGCGGAGTATCTTTATTTTACCGCCGTCTAAAATTGAACTGGACCGCCGTCTACGCGGTCGCGGTCAGGACAGCGAAGAGGTCATTGCAAAGCGTATGGCGCAAGCTGTTGCAGAAATGAGCCATTACGCCGAATATGATTACCTGATTGTGAATGATGACTTCGATACCGCGTTGACCGATTTGAAGACCATTATTCGCGCCGAACGTCTGCGCATGAGCCGCCAAAAGCAGCGTCATGACGCTTTAATCAGCAAATTGTTGGCAGACTGAACCTGATTTCAGTATCATGCCCAGTCATTTCTTCACCTGTGGAGCTTTTTAAGTATGGCACGCGTAACTGTTCAGGACGCTGTAGAGAAAATTGGTAACCGTTTTGACCTGGTACTGGTCGCCGCGCGTCGCGCTCGTCAGATGCAGGTAGGCGGAAAGGATCCGCTGGTACCGGAAGAAAACGATAAAACCACTGTAATCGCGCTGCGCGAAATCGAAGAAGGTCTGATCAACAACCAGATCCTCGACGTTCGCGAACGCCAGGAACAGCAAGAGCAGGAAGCCGCTGAATTACAAGCCGTTACCGCTATTGCTGAAGGTCGTCGTTAATCACAAAGCGGGTCGCCCTTGTATCTGTTTGAAAGCCTGAATCAACTGATTCAAACCTACCTGCCGGAAGACCAAATCAAGCGTCTGCGGCAGGCGTATCTCGTTGCACGTGATGCTCACGAGGGGCAAACACGTTCAAGCGGTGAACCCTATATCACGCACCCGGTAGCGGTTGCCTGCATTCTGGCCGAGATGAAACTCGACTATGAAACGCTGATGGCGGCGCTGCTGCATGACGTGATTGAAGATACTCCCGCCACCTACCAGGATATGGAACAGCTTTTTGGTAAAAGCGTCGCCGAGCTGGTAGAGGGGGTGTCGAAACTTGATAAACTCAAGTTCCGCGATAAGAAAGAGGCGCAGGCCGAAAACTTTCGCAAGATGATTATGGCGATGGTGCAGGATATCCGCGTCATCCTCATCAAACTTGCCGACCGTACCCACAACATGCGCACGCTGGGCTCACTTCGCCCGGACAAACGTCGCCGCATCGCCCGTGAAACTCTCGAAATTTACAGCCCGCTGGCGCACCGTTTAGGTATCCACCACATTAAAACCGAACTCGAAGAGCTGGGTTTTGAGGCGCTGTATCCCAACCGTTATCGCGTAATCAAAGAAGTGGTGAAAGCCGCGCGCGCAACCGTAAAGAGATGATCCAGAAGATTCTTTCTGAAATCGAAGGGCGTTTGCAGGAAGCGGGAATACCGTGCCGCGTCAGTGGTCGCGAAAAGCATCTTTATTCGATTTACTGCAAAATGGTGCTCAAAGAGCAGCGTTTTCACTCAATCATGGACATCTACGCTTTCCGCGTGATCGTCAATGATTCTGACACCTGTTATCGCGTGCTGGGCCAGATGCACAGCCTGTACAAGCCGCGTCCGGGCCGCGTGAAAGACTATATCGCCATTCCAAAAGCGAACGGCTATCAGTCGTTGCACACCTCGATGATTGGCCCGCACGGCGTGCCGGTTGAGGTCCAGATCCGTACCGAAGATATGGATCAGATGGCGGAGATGGGTGTTGCCGCGCACTGGGCTTATAAAGAGCACGGCGAAACCAGTACTACCGCACAAATACGCGCCCAGCGCTGGATGCAAAGCCTGCTGGAGCTGCAACAGAGCGCCGGTAGTTCGTTTGAATTTATCGAGAGCGTTAAATCCGATCTCTTCCCGGATGAGATTTACGTTTTCACACCGGAAGGGCGCATTGTCGAGCTGCCTGCCGGTGCAACGCCCGTCGACTTCGCTTATGCAGTGCATACCGATATCGGCCATGCCTGCGTGGGCGCACGCGTCGACCGCCAGCCTTACCCGCTGTCGCAGCCGCTTACTAGCGGTCAGACCGTTGAAATCATTACCGCTCCGGGCGCTCGCCCGAATGCCGCTTGGCTGAACTTTGTCGTTAGCTCGAAAGCGCGCGCCAAAATTCGTCAGTTGCTGAAAAACCTCAAGCGTGATGATTCTGTAAGCCTGGGCCGTCGTCTGCTCAACCATGCTTTGGGTGGTAGCCGTAAGCTCAATGAAATCCCGCAGGAAAATATTCAGCGCGAGCTGGATCGCATGAAGCTGGCAACGCTTGACGATCTGCTGGCAGAAATCGGCCTTGGTAACGCAATGAGCGTGGTGGTCGCGAAAAATCTACAACATGGGGACGCCTCCATTCCACCGGCGACTCAAAGCCACGGGCATCTGCCGATCAAAGGCGCTGATGGCGTGCTGATCACCTTTGCGAAATGCTGCCGCCCTATTCCTGGCGACCCGATTATCGCCCACGTCAGCCCCGGTAAAGGTCTGGTGATCCACCATGAATCCTGCCGTAACATCCGTGGCTACCAGAAAGAGCCAGAGAAGTTTATGGCTGTGGAATGGGATAAAGAGACGGCGCAGGAGTTCATCACCGAAATCAAGGTGGAGATGTTCAATCATCAGGGTGCGCTGGCAAACCTGACGGCGGCAATTAACACCACGACTTCGAATATTCAAAGTTTGAATACGGAAGAGAAAGATGGTCGCGTCTACAGCGCCTTTATTCGTCTGACCGCTCGTGACCGTGTGCATCTGGCGAATATCATGCGCAAAATCCGCGTGATGCCAGACGTGATTAAAGTCACCCGAAACCGAAATTAATGTTTTATGAACCCAACACGTTATGCACGCATCTGCGAAATGCTCGCCAGGCGGCAGCCTGATCTGACCGTCTGCATGGAGCAGGTCCACAAACCTCATAACGTTTCTGCGATTATTCGTACCGCAGATGCCGTTGGCGTACATGAAGTTCACGCCGTCTGGCCTGGTAGCCGCATGCGCACCATGGCTTCGGCAGCGGCGGGTAGTAACAGCTGGGTACAGGTGAAAACACACCGCACCATTGGCGATGCCGTCGCTCATCTCAAAGGCCAGGGCATGCAGATTCTGGCAACCCATCTTTCTGATAACGCTGTCGATTTCCGCGAAATTGATTACACTCGCCCGACCTGCATTTTGATGGGACAGGAGAAAACGGGCATCACGCAGGAAGCATTGGCCCTGGCGGATCAGGACATCATCATTCCGATGATCGGCATGGTGCAGTCGCTGAATGTTTCCGTTGCCTCAGCCCTCATTCTTTACGAAGCCCAGCGTCAGCGGCAAAATGCAGGCATGTACCTGCGTGAAAACAGCATGTTGCCGGAAGCAGAGCAACAACACCTGTTGTTTGAAGGCGGCTATCCGGTGCTGGCGAAAGTCGCAAAACGCAAAGGCCTGCCTTATCCCCACGTCAATCAGCAAGGCGAGATCGAAGCTGATGCCGACTGGTGGGCTACTATGCAGGCTGCAGGGTAAGTGCCATGACAGGTCGCCTGTTAGATGCTGTCCCACTCAGTTCCCTAACGGGCGTTGGCGCAGCACTTAGTAACAAACTGGCGAAAATCAACCTGCATACCGTGCAGGATCTACTCTTACACCTTCCCCTGCGCTACGAAGATCGCACCCATCTCTACCCCATCGGAGAACTACTGCCGGGCGTTTATGCCACGGTGGAAGGCGAAGTGCTGAACTGCAATATCTCCTTCGGCGGTCGGCGGATGATGACCTGCCAGATCAGCGACGGTTCCGGCATCCTCACCATGCGCTTTTTCAATTTCAGCGCGGCAATGAAAAATAGCCTGGCGACGGGCCGCCGTGTACTGGCTTATGGCGAAGCAAAGCGCGGTAAATATGGTGCGGAGATGATCCACCCGGAATACCGCGTGCAGGGCGATCTCAGCACGCCAGAATTACAGGAAACGCTCACGCCGGTTTATCCAACAACGGAAGGCGTAAAGCAGGCCACGCTGCGTAAATTAACCGACCAGGCGCTGGATCTGCTCGACACCTGCGCCATTGAAGAACTCCTGCCGCCGGAACTGTCACAAGGAATGATGACGCTACCGGAAGCGTTGCGCACTTTGCACCGCCCGCCACCGACGCTACAGCTTAGCGATCTGGAAACCGGGCAGCATCCGGCGCAACGTCGTCTGATTCTGGAAGAACTGCTGGCGCACAACCTCAGCATGTTAGCCTTACGTGCCGGAGCACAGCGTTTTCATGCCCAGCCGCTGAGCGCCAATGATGCGCTGAAAAATAAACTCCTCGCAGCCTTACCGTTCAAGCCAACGGGCGCACAGGCACGCGTAGTGGCGGAGATCGAGCGCGATATGGCGCTGGATGTGCCGATGATGCGCCTGGTACAGGGCGATGTAGGTTCCGGTAAAACGCTGGTCGCCGCCCTCGCCGCGCTGCGTGCGATTGCCCACGGCAAACAGGTGGCATTGATGGCACCAACCGAATTACTCGCCGAACAGCACGCCAATAACTTCCGCAACTGGTTTGAACCGCTCGGTATCGAAGTGGGCTGGCTCGCCGGTAAGCAGAAAGGCAAAGCGCGACTGTCTCAGCAGGAAGCCATCGCCAGCGGTCAGGTGCAGATGATTGTTGGTACGCACGCCATCTTCCAGGAACAGGTGCAGTTTAACGGTCTGGCGCTGGTGATTATCGACGAACAACATCGCTTTGGCGTGCATCAGCGTCTGGCGTTATGGGAGAAAGGCCAGCAGCAAGGCTTCCATCCGCATCAGTTGATCATGACCGCCACGCCGATCCCCCGCACGCTGGCAATGACGGCGTATGCCGATCTCGATACCTCGATGATAGATGAGCTGCCGCCAGGCCGCACGCCAGTGACTACGGTCGCTATTCCTGATACCCGCCGTACCGACATCATTGACCGCGTGCGCCATGCCTGCATAACTGAAGGTCGTCAGGCGTACTGGGTTTGTACGTTGATTGAAGAGTCAGAGTTACTGGAAGCGCAGGCGGCGGAAGCTACCTGGGAAGAGTTGAAACTGGCGCTACCAGAATTGAATGTTGGCCTGGTACACGGGCGGATGAAACCAGCCGAGAAACAGGCGGTGATGGCGTCGTTTAAACAAGGTGAGCTACATCTGCTGGTTGCCACTACCGTTATTGAAGTCGGTGTTGATGTGCCTAACGCCAGCCTGATGATTATCGAAAACCCTGAGCGTCTGGGTCTGGCGCAGTTACACCAGCTGCGCGGGCGCGTAGGTCGTGGCGCGGTGGCTTCTCACTGCGTGCTGCTCTACAAAACGCCGCTTTCTAAAACGGCGCAAATTCGCCTGCAAGTGCTGCGCGACAGTAACGACGGTTTTGTGATTGCGCAAAAAGATCTGGAGATTCGCGGCCCTGGCGAATTGTTAGGCACGCGTCAGACGGGTAATGCTGAATTTAAAGTGGCGGATTTACTGCGCGATCAGGCGATGATCCCGGAAGTTCAGCGCCTGGCGCGACATATTCACGAACGTTACCCACAACAGGCAAAAGCCTTGATAGAACGCTGGATGCCGGAGACAGAACGTTACTCGAATGCGTAAAAGGCGGCGGTGAGAAGACCGCCGCTTCATCGGTTAACCGGCAAAAATCGGCAACATCAAATACAACTTAATTACCAGCGCATTGACGATATCGATAAAGAACGCACCGACCATCGGCACCACCAAAAACGCCATGTGCGACGGGCCAAAGCGTTCAGTGATCGCCTGCATGTTGGCGATTGCCGTTGGCGTTGCACCGAGGCCAAAACCACAGTGACCCGCAGCCAGCACTGCCGCATCGTAGTTTTTGCCCATCATGCGCCAGGTAACGAAGATGGCATACAACGCCATGAAGATGGTCTGTACCACCAGAATCGCCAGCATCGGCAGCGCCAGCGAAGCCAGCTCCCACAGTTTCAGCCCCATCAACGCCATCGCCAGGAACAACGACAAGCTTACGTTACCCAGCACGGATACCGCACGCTCAAAGACGCGGTAAAAGCCCATTATTGACAGACCGTTGCTCAGAATCACGCCAACAAACAGTACACAGACGAAGGTCGGCAGTTCAAAAGCAGTGCCAGCCAAAAGTTGCGCAACAATTTTCCCCACCGTCAGGCAGATAGCAATCAGCGCGATAGTTTCAATCAGCACCAACGAGGTGATCATGCGTCCCACATCCGGCTTTTCAAACGCCGTCGGGACTTCCTGGTCATCCGGAATACCGTTCGGCGTGGTGGAGTGTTTCACCAGATAGCGCGCCACCGGACCGCCAATCAAGCCGCCCAGCACCAGACCGAACGTTGCACAGGCCATCGCCACTTCCGTCGCATTGGTGAAGCCATAACGTTCAATGAACAATTTACTCCATGCAGCGCCCGTACCGTGACCGCCGGAAAGCGTAATAGAACCGGCCAACAGCCCCATCAGCGGATCAAGCCCTAACAGGCTAGCCATACCAATGCCAATGGCATTTTGCATCACCAACAGACCAACAACCACAATCAAGAAGATGCCAACCACACGCCCACCGGCACGCAAACTGGCAATGTTGGCGTTCAGGCCAATGGTGGCGAAGAAAGCCAGCATTAACGGATCGCGCAGGGACATATCAAAGTTGACTTCCCAGCCCATGCTTTTTTTCAGTACTAGTAGCGCCAGCGCCACCAACAAACCACCCGCAACAGGTTCCGGTATGGTGTATTTCTTCAAAAAGGAGACGGAATGGACCAACTTACGCCCGAGCAGCAACGTCAGCGTTGCGGCAACAAGCGTTGCTAAAGTATCGAGATGAAACATAGTTACTCCTTTGTATCCGCATCACTCTTTCATACTCGTCATACTTCATCGCGCAGTGGCAACTTCATGAACTATGACGGGTATCGAGTTATGCTTTCCTGGGTCAAATTCTCAGCTGTTAATGAACAAATGGCATGGATTTTAAGCAGAAAAATACCAAAAGTTATATAAAAAAGTGCATTTATCTCATTTAAATATTTAGATGATGATGTGGCAAACGTTTGCTTTTCTCTTTCGGTCAGCTAAAATGCCCGCTTTGCTACCACGGGATTGTTTTCGATGTCTGTTTCCACCCTCGAGTCAGAAAATGCGCAACCGGTTGCGCAGACTCAAAACAGCGAACTGATTTACCGTCTTGAAGATCGTCCGCCGCTTCCTCAAACCCTGTTTGCCGCCTGTCAGCATCTGCTGGCGATGTTCGTTGCGGTGATCACGCCAGCGCTATTAATCTGCCAGGCGCTGGGTTTACCGGCACAAGACACGCAACACATTATTAGTATGTCGCTGTTTGCCTCCGGTGTGGCATCGATTATTCAAATTAAGGCCTGGGGTCCGGTTGGCTCCGGGCTGTTGTCTATTCAGGGCACCAGCTTCAACTTTGTTGCCCCGCTGATTATGGGCGGTACCGCGCTGAAAACCGGTGGTGCTGATGTTCCTACCATGATGGCGGCTTTGTTCGGCACGTTGATGCTGGCAAGTTGCACCGAGATGGTGATCTCCCGCGTTCTGCATCTGGCGCGCCGCATTATTACGCCGCTGGTTTCTGGCGTTGTGGTGATGATTATCGGCCTGTCGCTAATTCAGGTTGGGTTAACGTCCATTGGCGGCGGTTACGCAGCCATGAGCGATAACACCTTCGGCGCACCGAAAAATCTGCTGCTGGCAGGCGTGGTCTTAGCCTTAATTATCCTGCTTAACCGTCAACGTAACCCTTACTTACGCGTGGCCTCACTGGTGATTGCGATGGCGGCCGGATATGCGCTGGCGTGGTTTATGGGCATGTTGCCAGAAAGCAACGAACCGATGACGCAAGAACTGATTATGGTGCCAACGCCGCTCTATTACGGTCTTGGCATTGAATGGAGTCTGCTGCTGCCGCTGATGCTGGTCTTTATGATCACTTCGCTGGAAACCATTGGCGATATCACGTCGACCTCTGACGTTTCCGAACAGCCAGTGTCCGGTCCGCTGTACATGAAACGCCTGAAAGGCGGCGTGCTGGCAAACGGCCTGAACTCGTTTGTTTCGGCGGTGTTTAACACCTTCCCGAACTCCTGCTTCGGGCAAAACAACGGAGTGATCCAGTTGACTGGTGTTGCCAGCCGCTATGTCGGTTTTGTCGTCGCGCTGATGTTGATCGTGCTGGGTCTGTTCCCGGCAGTGAGCGGTTTTGTACAACACATTCCAGAACCGGTTCTGGGCGGCGCAACGCTTGTAATGTTTGGCACCATCGCCGCCTCCGGTGTGCGTATCGTTTCTCGTGAGCCGCTGAACCGTCGGGCGATTCTGATTATCGCGCTGTCGCTGGCGGTTGGTCTGGGCGTGTCTCAGCAGCCGCTGATTTTGCAGTTTGCCCCTGAATGGCTGAAAAACCTGCTCTCCTCCGGGATCGCCGCGGGCGGTATTACTGCCATCGTGCTGAATCTGATTTTCCCACCAGAAAAACAGTAATTCACTGGCGGCGGTAAGATAATTACCGCCGCAGTCTCACCTCTTTCACCATTCCCGCCTTGAGGATTGCGCGTAAATCGTGCATAACTCTCTTATGTGCATTTCACGGGATGGAAGACCATGAAATTTATTGGGAAGCTGCTTCTCTACATTCTCATCGCTCTGTTAGTGGTGATCGCTGGCCTCTATTTTCTTCTGCAAACCCGCTGGGGAGCAGAACATATCAGCGCATGGGTTTCCGAGAATAGCGACTATCATCTGGCCTTCGGGGCGATGGATCACCGTTTTTCCGCGCCATCTCATATCGTGCTGGAGAATGTCACGTTTGGTCGTGATGGTCAGCCCGCGACCCTGGTGGCCAAAAGTGTCGACATTGCGCTAAGCAGTCGGCAACTGACCGAACCACGCCATGTCGATACCATCCTGCTGGAAAACGGGACGCTGAATCTCACCGACCAGACCGCGCCGCTACCGTTCAAAGCTGATCGTCTGCAACTGCGTGATATGGCGTTTAATAGCCCGAATAGCGAATGGAAACTGAGCGCGCAGCGGGTAAATGGCGGCGTAGTTCCGTGGTCACCAAAAGCCGGTAAAGTGCTGGGTACGAAGGCGCAGATTCAGTTTAGTGCCGGATCGCTTTCGCTCAATGATGTTCCTGCCACCAATGTACTGATTGAAGGCAGTATTGATAACGATCGCGTTACGCTGACTAACCTGGGTGCCGACATCGCCCGCGGGACATTAACCGGAAACGCGCAGCGTAACGCCGACGGCAGCTGGCAAGTGGAAAACCTGCGCATGGCGGATATACGTCTACAAAGCGAAAAATCGCTAACCGACTTCTTTGCGCCATTACGCTCTGTCCCGTCGTTGCAGATTGGTCGCCTGGAAGTGATCGATGCTCGTTTGCAAGGTCCGGACTGGGCGGTGACCGACCTCGATCTCAGCTTGCACAACATGACCTTCAGTAAAGATGACTGGCAGACACAAGAAGGCAAACTGTCGATGAACGCTAGCGAGTTCATTTATGGTTCGCTGCATTTATTTGACCCGATTATAAACGCGGAATTTTCCCCGCAGGGCGTAGCGCTGCGCCAGTTCACCAGCCGCTGGGAAGGGGGTATGGTCAGAACGTCAGGGAACTGGCTGCGTGACGGGAAAACGTTGATCCTTGATGATGCGGCAATTGCCGGGCTGGAATATACCTTGCCGAAAAACTGGCAACAGTTGTGGATGGAAACGACACCCGGTTGGTTAAACAGCCTGCAACTGAAGAGATTTAGCGCCAGCCGCAATCTGATCATTGATATCGACCCTGACTTCCCGTGGCAGCTCACCACGCTCGATGGTTACGGTGCCAACCTGACGCTGGTTACCGATCATAAATGGGGCGTCTGGAGTGGCTCGGCGAATCTGAATGCCGCCGCCGCGACATTCAATCGTGTTGATGTTCGTCGCCCGTCGCTGGCGCTGACCGCCAACAGCAGCACGGTGAATATCAGCGAACTGAGTGCATTTACTGAAAAAGGCATTCTGGAAGCCACTGCCAGTGTTTCACAAACGCCACAACGTCAGACCCATATCAGCCTGAATGGACGCGGTGTGCCGGTGAATATTTTGCAACAATGGGGATGGCCTGAATTACCGTTGACTGGCGACGGCAATATTCAGCTTACCGCCAGTGGAGATATTCAGGCCAATGCCCCGCTGAAACCTACGGTTAGCGGGCAATTGCATGCCGTGAACGCCGCAAAGCAGCAAGTGACTCAAACCATGAATGCTGGCATCGTTTCCAGCGGTGAAGTTACGTCGGCAGAGCTGGTGCAGTAAACATCAATCTCGCCGGGTACGACTCAGACGTACCCGGCATTCCATCAATAGATTACAACGTAATTGTCAGCGCATTCCCTTGAGGCTTCACCACCAGCCCCTGCTCACTTTCAGCCTGCGAACCGTCTTGCAGACCATTTACTTTCACAACATTGCGCAGGCACAGTGTCCAGTTCTTCGCCTCGCCCGCACCAGTCACAGTAATCGTGTTGCCAGTACGTGCTGCTTTTAAAGTAAAGATCACCGATCCGTCAGCAGCGGGCACTTCACAGACGGCTTCATGCCCGTCTTGCAGATTAAAGAGGTGGAATGCCGTGCCTTCGTGCCACGCGTAATCGGGACGTTGATCGTTGTTGCCCAGCGCCAGTAGGGTGTTATCACGCACATAAATGGGCAGACTCAGGAAGCTGTGCTGCTGTTTATGCCAGCAACAACCGTCGAGCTCATCGTTGTGCCACAGGTGTGTCCAGCGACCTTCCGGCAGGTAGAACTGCACATCGCCCGCTTCAGTGAACACCGGCGCAACCATCACGTTGTCGCCTAACATGTATTGACGGTCAAGGTAATCATAAGCCGGATCGTCCGGGAACTCCATCATCATGGCCCGCATCATCGGCGTACCCCGCGCGTTTGCACGCGCAGCTTCACGATACAGATACGGCATCATGCGGCATTTCAGTTGCGTGAAGAAGCGCACCACATCACAGGACTCATCATCGTAGGCCCACGGCACACGATAAGATTTGCTACCGTGTAAACGGCTATGGCTGGAGAGCAAACCAAACGCGCACCAGCATTTGTAAACGTGCGCCGGAGCGGTATTTTCAAAGCCGCCGATATAGTGGCTCCAGAAGCCAAAACCTGAAAGGCCAATAGACAAACCACCGCGCAGGCTTTCCGCCATTGATTCGTAGTTAGCGTAACAATCGCCACCCCAGTGTACCGGGAATTTCTGCGCACCGACGGAGGCCGAGCGGGCAAACAAGACAGCTTCTTCCTCACCAACGGTGTCCTTGAGCACGTTCCACACCAGTTCGTTGTAGATGTGCGCATAATGGTTATGCATTTTCTGCGGATCGGAACCGTCAAACCACTGAACATCAGTTGGGATACGTTCGCCAAAGTCGGTCTTAAAGCAATCAACGCCCATCGCGACCAGACCTTTCAGTTTGTCGGCGTACCATTTGCAGGCATCCGGATTGGTAAAGTCATAAATCGCCAGACCTGGCTGCCATTTATCCCACTGCCATAGCGAACCGTCCGGGCGTTTGAGTAAATAGCCTTTCTCTTGTAACTCTTTAAAGACGGGGGATTTTTGACCGATATAGGGGTTAATCCAGACGCAGATTTTCAGCCCTTTCGCTTTCAGGCGGCGGATCATCCCTTCCGGGTCCGGGAAAGTCAGCGGGTCCCACTCAAAATCGCACCACTGGAAGGCTTTCATCCAGAAACAGTCAAAGTGGAAAACATGCAGCGGCAGATTGCGTTCCGCCATACCATCGATAAAGCTGTTTACCGTCGCTTCGTCGTAGTTGGTGGTAAATGAAGTGGTTAGCCACAGGCCGAAGGACCATGCGGGCGGCAGCGCCGGACGACCAGTAAAACGGGTATAACGATCAAGTACCGCTTTCGGCGTCGGACCGTCGATAACAAAGTATTCGAGATATTCGCTCTCAACGCTGAACTGCACTTTGGAGACTTTCTCCGATCCCACTTCAAAAGAGACACTCTGGGGGTGATTGACCAGCACCCCATAGCCACGGTTAGTCATATAGAACGGGATATTTTTATACGCCTGTTCAGTACTTGTGCCGCCGTCCCGGTTCCAGGTCTCTACCGTCTGACCATTGCGCACCAGGGCAGTAAAACGCTCTCCCAGACCATAAACTGTTTCGCCAACGCCAAGATCAAGCCGCTCAAACATATAATTTCGTTGATTATTCGTGTCCTGACCGGTAATACGTTCACCGTTGCGCAGAAAATCGAGTGACCAGAACTCACCTTTGCTGACACGCGCGCTTAAGTTGCCACTTTTAAACTCAGCATAACGTTCTGTGTTTTCGATTGTGACCTTCACGTCCTGCAAAATATTGAGCGGATAATGAGGACCGTTATTCAGCGCTCCCTGAAAATGCTCAATCCGCACACCGACAATACCTTCCTGTGGGGAGAAAAAGCGCAGCGTAAATAAAGGCGTATCAAGCTGCCAGGTACGTTCACGCACATCACGGGGGGCAGCATAGACCACCATTTCATTATCCTGCTGTTCAACCTCGAACACCTGAAGCGGGTGAATCAAATTGAGGCCAGGTTGAATCAACCAGTTTCCATCGCTAATTTTCATTGCCGTTCCTTAGTTCTGCACTTCTTGAGAGGTGAATTGTTGCTGGCAACGGCGTTTACCCTGAGCCAGCTGTTCCATAACGGTTTTCAGATTGTGCGTCGTGAGTGAGTAGTAGCGTTTAGCGATAATCGCGCTCAGCAAATAACAGATCGCCGGAACAATCGTGAATAGCGCAATAATGATGCTAATCGTGGCGCTGTTCTGCGCTTTTTCTGCCGCATCATATCCGCCATAAGCCAGCATCCAGCCGATAAGAGCGCCGCCGAAGGCCAACCCCAGTTTGAGCACAAACAGCGTGCCAGCAAAACTGATCCCGGTCAGGCGTTTACCATTGCACCACTCGCCGTAGTCGACGGTATCGGACATCATTACCCACTGGATAGGTGTCACCAGTTGATGCAACACACCAATCACGAAGATGAAGACAAACATAGTGATGCTGGCCTGCATGGGAACAAAGAACATCGCGAGGCTAATCACTGCCAGCAGGGCGTTCGTCCACCAGAAGATAGTGACTTTACATTTCCAGTCGGTCAGAGGTTTTGCCAGTGCGGAACCAATCAGGTTACCCACGCAATAAGTGGTGAGAAAAGCGACAAACACTTCCGGCGTGCCCAAAATCCATGTGACGTAATACATCATCGCCCCACCGAGTACGCACACCGCCAGGATATTGAAAATGGTTAGTAAACCGACAATCCGCCACTGGTCGTTTTGCCAGATATCACGTAAATCTTCCCGCATAGACGTTGTTGTAGGTGGTGCTTCAACGCGTTCTTTAGTGGTGAAGAAACAAAATGCCAGCATCATGAATGCCACCACGGAAAGGACCGCGATACCGCCCTGGAAACCGAGTGGTTTATTATCACCGCCAATTAAATTAACCAGTGGCATCATCAGAACAGTAGAAAGCATGCCTCCCGCGGTCGCCAGCACAAAACGCCAGGATTGCAGCGAGATACGCTGAGTCGGGTCATTGGTGATTACACCACCCAATGCGCAGTAAGGGATATTGACGACGGTATAAAGTAAGGTAAGTAGGGTGTAAGTAATTGCTGCATAGATCATTTTGCCGTTCATACTGAGATCTGGCGTGCTATAGGCCAGTACACAGACGATCCCGAATGGCAGTGCGCCAAACAGTACCCACGGACGAAATTTACCCCAGCGAGAGCGCGTTCGATCGGCCAACAACCCCATGCAAGGATCGGAAATCGCATCCAGTGCACGAGCGACCAAAAACATGGTTCCGACAAAACCGGCAGGAATGCCAAAAATATCGGTATAAAAGAACATCATATATAACATTACGTTATCGAAAATAATGTGGCTGGCGGCGTCTCCCATGCCATAACCAATTTTCTCTTTAACGGACAACACTTCACTCTTCATCTGCTTTTCCTTGATGCTATAGGGGTGCTGAGACCGATAACGCATTTTGTAAACCATCCCTGTGAGAGCGAATATTCCGATATCTGGTTATTAATTTATGATTCTTGTTTTATGTGATCGTGGTAGCGTTAATTCCGCTCATATATCATTGTAAAATATGGGTTTTATATGAACTATAATGCTTTCGTGATAATACGCTGCGTGTATTAGGCGGAAAAAACTGATCTGGGGGATGTAGAAACTCAAGGAAGTAGCTATAATGCGCCCCGCCTCCATGTAGCAATCGAGGCGCGGAAGATCGTCGTCTCCGGTGAGGCGGCTGGACTTCAAATCCAGTTGGGGCCGCCAGCGGTCCCGGACAGGTTCGACTCCTGTGATCTTCCGCCAAAATGCCTCTTCTGACGTTCTCCAACCCCTTGTAATACTGTCAATCCAGATATTTTCTACTGCTCAATATTCAATCGGCTTCAGGAATACCTGGTCTAAGGTTTTGTGATGGACGATGAGCGGCTGAAGAATCCGCCTGTCGGTTCTTCTGTCCTCGAACGCATCCGCGATATGCGCGCCAGCATGTGCCGTGTTTATTTGCAGGTGATTTGCCCCCTGCTGGCTCTCAGCCAACTGTATCGCCATTAAGGTGAAGATGTTGTTTTACACGCTCCATAACACCCTTTTTTATACGACTATTCGGTAATGACTCCAACTTACTGATAGTGTTTTATGTTCAGATAATGCCCGATGACCTTGTCATGCAGCTCCACCGATTTTGAGAACGACAGTGACTTCCGTCCCAGCCTTGCCAGATGTTGTCTCAGATTCAGATTATGTCGCTCAATGCGCTGAGTGTAACGCTTGCTGATAACGTGCAGCTTTCCCTTCAGGCGTGATTCATACAGCGGCCAGCCATCCGTCATCCATACCACGACCTCAAAGGCCGACAGCAGGCTCAGAAGACGCTCCAGTGTGGCCAGAGTGCGTTCACCGAAGACGTGCGCCACAACCCTCCTCCGTATCCTGTCATACGCGTAAAACAGCCAGCGCTGACGTGATTTAGCACCGACGTAGCCCCACTGTTCG
>NZ_MDGW01000452.1:0-556 GCF_001712525.1 Shigella sp. FC1661 | reverse complement strand
CGCTCCATCGCTGCCCGGCCTTTGTGGATGGTTTCACCAAACTCCAGTAACGTCCCGTGCAGGGCATTAATTTGTGCGGTCCGGAACTTCACCAGTTGCATGCGGGTACGGTGCAGAACCAGTACCGACTGCTGTTCTTCTGTTTTTACGGCGATTTCTTTACCCGGCTGCTGAACCGCCATCCAGATAGCCCGGGCATCCATCACATCATTCTTATTGCCCATGACGAATGCCTTAACGAAGCGGGCCTGCAACAACCGAACTTTATGACCAAGTTTTGTCAGTTCCCGTGCCCAGTGCTGAGAACCTCCACAGGCCTCCATACCAATCAGGCATGGCTCACGGTTGCCGAAGAACGTCAGAAAATCCTGTCTACGCAACTGTTTATCAACCACTTCACCTGTGTGCTCATTGATGAAGTGAATCTGAATGACATGTTTTGCGATATCAACGCCAACCGGTGTATATTTCATTTGTGGAGTCTCCAGTCTGAGGGAGCTTTATGCATCCCGTATTGGGCACTATGATGCCGGAAATCTGCGAGGCTCCACACCTG
>NZ_MDGW01000451.1:0-559 GCF_001712525.1 Shigella sp. FC1661 | reverse complement strand
TTGCCCCGTCAACGTATTACCACTGTCAGCAACAGCGACATCATCCGGATAAACGCAGTGCCCGTGCGCAGCGCGATGACTGGCTGAAGAAAGAGATACAGCGCGTATACGATGAAAATCACAAGGTATACGGTGTAAAGTCTGGCGTCAGTTGTTACGGGAAGGTATCAGAGTGGCCAGATGCACTGTGGCACGTCTCATGGCGGTTATGGGACTTGCCGGTGTTCTCCGGGGTAAAAAGGTCCGTACGACCATCAGCCGGAAAGCCGTTGCCGCAGGCGACCGCGTAAACCGTCAGTTCGTGGCAGAACGACCTGACCAGCTGTGGGTAGCTGATTTTACTTACGTCAGCACATGGCAGGGCTTCGTCTATGTGGCGTTCATCATTGATGTGTTTGCCGGATACATTGTGGGGTGGCGGGTCTCATCGTCCATGGAGACGACATTCGTGCTGGATGCACTGGAGCAGGCGTTATGGGCCCGTCGACCGTCCGGCACGGTCCATCACAGTGATAAAGGTTCTCAGTATGTATCGCTGGCCTACACACAGCGGCTTAAG
>NZ_MDGW01000450.1:0-560 GCF_001712525.1 Shigella sp. FC1661 | reverse complement strand
CCATGGGCGTCCGGCCCGTGGTGTGGCGGGTTCAGGAGGTAACAGAGGCTTGATGATGGTCCATGCCTCATCGGGAAGGTCGTAGCGAGCCATAGTTCACGTATAGGAAATTGAAAAACCAGACGATACCGCTGTCCGCGCCTTATGCCACGTGAGCTTTTCTGCTTTTCCCTCCACTCCGGTGTTTTCTCTCTCTGCATGGTCGATTCTTATACCGCAACAGGCTGTTTTTTATACTTGCACCGATTCCCGGGCACACTTAGCCTGTGTCAGGCCGGCATATACCTCAGCAGACTGATATCCCGCGCGTTTTTCTTCAGCCCCTCCACATTCAGTCCCGCGATGGCCCGGCGGTATACCATCCGGCCGCCACACAGCACGCATTCGAACGAGTCACGACTCAGGAACTGTTTCACCATTTGTGCATAGCACACTTTCGCCACTGGTTCCTGTTTATCCATCCCCAGAGCACGGTACACCTGCGGCAGCTTCTCTCCACACACCCGGTTGGCAAGGAACCCGAAGTACCTCACCATCTTAAAAAACTTCTCCGGGATGTG
>NZ_MDGW01000449.1:0-564 GCF_001712525.1 Shigella sp. FC1661 | reverse complement strand
ATTCACCGTCGGATTTACTGCTACGTCGCCCTCAGGGAATTAAACCTAAAAAGAAAATCGTCAAAATTAGAGATTCCGGTTTGACACGGAAAGTCATATTAGCGCTGGGAGCTTACCACCATAACAGGCCCATCATCGACAGAGGAGAACAGGATAAATATATTATCGTTTCGTGTTAATTTATTAGTGTTAAAGGTTCTTAACTTTTCTTCAGTTTCTATAAATATAGGTGAAACATCATCACTACGAATCCACTCTTTATAAAGATACCAGGCATTTGCTTTGATCATATCATCCGTTGATCGTAAGGCCTGATCGATAAGTTGGATAAAAAATTGTTATTTTTATCAATCAGCCCTTTATTCATATTAAACCTGTTAATAAAATGGATCATCTGTTGGGTATCGAAATCCACCTTGCTGAATCGATGTTGACGCATAAAATCATCGAACTTGTTATCTTCACCAGGGTAATGACTCCAACTTATTGATAGTGTTTTATGTTCAGATAATGCCCGATGACTTTGTCATGCAGCTCCACCGATTTTGAGAACGACAGCGACTT
>NZ_MDGW01000448.1:0-573 GCF_001712525.1 Shigella sp. FC1661 | reverse complement strand
GCAGGCTCAGAAGACGCTCCAGTGTGGCCAGAGTGCGTTCACCGAAGACGTGCGCCACAACCGTCCTCCGTATCCTGTCATACGCGTAAAACAGCCAGCGCTGACGTGATTTAGCACCGACGTAGCCCCACTGTTCGTCCATTTCAGCGCAGACAATCACATCACTGCCCGGTTGTATGCGCGAGGTTACCGACTGCGGCCTGAGTTTTTTAAGTGACATAAAACCGTGTTGAGGCCAACGCCCATAATGCGTGCACTGGCGCGACATCCGACGCCATTCATGGCCATATCAATGATTTTCTGGTGTGAAGTGGCACACTGAATTTGGCCACCTGAACAGAGGTGATATGCTCACCTCAGAACAACACAGGTGCTCCAATGAAAAAAAGAAATTTTAGCGCAGAGTTTAAACGCGAATCCGCTCAACTGGTTGTTGACCAGAAATACACGGTGGCAGATGCCGCCAAAGCTATGGATGTTGGCCTTTCCACAATGACAAGATGGGTCAAACAACTGCGTGATGAGCGTCAGGGCAAAACACCAAAAGCCTCTCCGATAACACCAGAACAAATC
>NZ_MDGW01000447.1:0-576 GCF_001712525.1 Shigella sp. FC1661 | reverse complement strand
TGAACCGCCCCGGGTTTCCTGGAGAGTGTTTTATCTGTGAACTCAGGCTGCCAGATCATCGTTTCCGATGGAAGCATAATAAGCTTTTTCTGCTTCTGCCGGAGGAGTGTGGCCAGTTCCACTTCTGCACGGTTTTTCCAGCTCTTACGGTGTATTACCTCCGCTTTGTAAAGACCATTGATGCTCTCCGCCATCGCGTTGTCATACGAGTCGCCTGTACTTCCTGTTGATGCCAGTAATCCGGCTTCCTTAAGCCGCTGTGTGTAGGCCAGCGATACATACTGAGAACCTTTATCACTGTGATGGACCGTGCCGGACGGTCGACGGGCCCATAACGCCTGCTCCAGAGCATCCAGCACGAATGTCGTTTCCATGGACGATGAGACCCGCCACCCCACGATGTATCCGGCAAACACATCAATGATGAACGCCACATAGACGAAGCCCTGCCATGTGCTGACGTAAGTAAAATCAGCCACCCACAGCTGGTCAGGTCGTTCTGCCACGAACTGACGGTTTACGCGGTCGCCTGCGGCAACGGCTTTCCGGCTGATGGTCGTACGGACCTTTTTACCC
>NZ_MDGW01000446.1:0-577 GCF_001712525.1 Shigella sp. FC1661 | reverse complement strand
TTTTTTGAATCTAATGTACTAGATAAATTATTTAACCTTACATTTATACATCGAAACTTTTTGTTCTTGGGTTTTCCATTTTTCTTTGTAGGTTTTTTAATCAGAATGAGAAAGCTAAGTTTCTTATCTGATAACGCACTTTTTATCTCTATTCTAGGTACACTTTTATTAGTTATTGAAAGCTACTTTAACTTTGTTAATCCATATAACGACGGTGGTTTTGATAATTATTTTTCTTTGATTTTTATTTGTCCAAGCATCTTTATTCTCTTGTTAAACTCAAATATAACAACAGATAATAAGAACATAGCATTAGTTTCAACAGGCATTTACTTTATTCACCCGTTTTGTATGTCAGTGTTAGGAAAGCTAGGTTTTGATGCAGGAACAACGTTCACTTTGATGGCTTTAGCCTTGTCGTTTTTTGCGTCTGTGGTTTTAATAAAGGTAAAAGATAGGTTTAAGGTTAAGTTTATTATTTAAAATTATTTACCATCAACTTCGTTGTGCGTAGGTGGTCGATTTACCATAACGGCACTTAGTGCGAAGTACAGTGTTTCGGTAGAACAATGATTTT
>NZ_MDGW01000445.1:0-580 GCF_001712525.1 Shigella sp. FC1661 | reverse complement strand
CATTTTTCAGCGTTCCCCAGAAGCTTTCCATCGGAGCGTTGTCGTAACAGTGACCTTTACGCGACATTGATGTTTTCAGACCAGACTGCTCCTGTATGACCCGGTAATCGTATGCGCAGTACTGTGAACCTCGATCAGAGTGGTGGATTAGCCCGGCAGGTGGGCGCTGGCTCCTGAGCGCCATAAACAGGGCTTTACCTGTTAGACTGGCCCCCTGAATCTCCAGACAACCAGTATCACTTAAATAAGTGATAGTCTTAATACTAGTTTTTAGACTAGTCATTGGAGTACAGATGATTGATGTCTTAGGGCCGGAGAAACGCAGACGGCGTACCACACAGGAAAAGATCGCAATTGTTCAGCAGAGCTTTGAACCGGGGATGACGGTCTCCCTCGTTGCCCGGCAACATGGTGTAGCAGCCAGCCAGTTATTTCTCTGGCGTAAGCAATACCAGGAAGGAAGTCTTACTGCTGTGGCCGCCGGAGAACAGGTTGTTCCTGCCTCTGAACTTGCTGCCGCCATGAAGCAGATTAAAGAACTCCAGCGCCTGCTCGGCAAGAAAACGATGGAAAATGAACT
>NZ_MDGW01000444.1:0-585 GCF_001712525.1 Shigella sp. FC1661 | reverse complement strand
AAAAAAGTAAGTCAAAACTCCTGCGCCTATCATTCCGGGCAAGTACCATAGATGATGGTAACCAACAATAATTGTTTTTATTACTTTGATGATTTCTATAACATCAAATGAATCTGGACGGAACCAAAAGTAAGCATAAAACAACATCCAAAAAGCGTATAAAACTACAACTGTCTTTACCCAACCAAACAAGGATTTCATATCTTTAACAGAACCAAAGTAGTAACCATTGATCACAAAGAATGTTGGCACTGCAATACGAAATACACCATTAACAGAGAGGAAATTTCCCAATGGAAATTCTTTTAAAAAACCAGCATGCAAACCGACAACCATAAATGCAAGTAAAACTTTAAAAACATCGAGAGGTAAATTACGTTCCATATCAATCACTCAAAATTCAAACTGCGTGTATTGTAAAGGCAAGGCAAGGCAAGGCAAGGCAAGGCAAGGCAAGGCAAGAAATTATAACTATGAACAATTATTGGTAGTCATTATTTGACCTGCTCCCCGTTGATTAGTACACCCCGATGTTAGTAATGTCTTCATAAGCCACATGAGGACATCCCCATGAAGAAGCGTTTT
>NZ_MDGW01000443.1:0-589 GCF_001712525.1 Shigella sp. FC1661 | reverse complement strand
CTTCGGCTTTGAACTCTTTAGAGTAACGTTGGTTTTTTCTGCTCATTATTAGCTCCTTCTGATGCCATTCTATTTCAGGAAGGAGTGTCCGTTAAACTCTGAACCGCCCCGGGAATCCTGGAGACTAAACTCCCTGAGAAAGAGGTAAACAGGATGACTAAAAATACTCGTTTTTCCCCCGAAGTCCGTCAGAGGGCGATTCGTATGGTTCTGGAAAGTCAGGGCGAATATGACTCACAGTGGGCGGCAATTTGTTCCATTGCCCCAAAGATTGGCTGTACACCGGAGACTCTGCGTGTCTGGGTACGCCAGCATGAGCGGGATACCGGAGGCGGTGATGGCGGGCTCACCACCGCTGAACGTCAGCGTCTGAAAGAGCTGGAACGTGAAAATCGTGAACTGCGCCGCAGTAACGATATCCTTCGCCAGGCTTCCGCTTATTTTGCGAAGGCGGAGTTCGACCGCCTCTGGAAAAAGTGATGCCACTGCTGGATAAGCTGCGTAAGCTGTACGGGGTCGGACCGGTATGCAGTGAACTACATATTGCCCCGTCAACGTATTACCACTGTCAGCAACAGCGACATCATCC
>NZ_MDGW01000453.1:0-23363 GCF_001712525.1 Shigella sp. FC1661 | reverse complement strand
GTCTGCGTCTGCGCGGCTGGCAGGTTCCGGCCTTCACTCTCGGCGGTGAAGCCACCGACATCGTGGTGATGCGCATTATGTGTCGTCGCGGCTTCGAAATGGACTTTGTTGAACTGTTGCTGGAAGACTACAAAGCCTCCCTGAAATATCTCAGCGATCACCCGAAACTGCAGGGTATTGCCCAGCAGAACAGCTTTAAACATACCTGATAACGTTTAACGGTAACGGTGTCCCGAAACGAACCCGTTTCGGGACAATTTCCAAAGTCTGTTCACTGGCATTAGCAACGGAAAATATTGTTCTGAATACGCTTCAGAACAAAACAGGTGCGGTTCCGACAGGAATACCATTTTAGGGGGATAATATGGCTACATCAGTACAGACAGGTAAAGCTAAGCAGCTCACATTACTCGGATTCTTTGCCATAACGGCATCGATGGTAATGGCTGTTTATGAATACCCTACCTTCGCAACATCGGGCTTTTCATTAGTCTTCTTCCTGCTATTAGGCGGGATTTTATGGTTTATTCCCGTGGGACTTTGTGCTGCGGAAATGGCCACCGTCGACGGCTGGGAAGAAGGTGGTGTCTTCGCCTGGGTATCAAATACTCTGGGGCCGAGATGGGGATTTGCAGCGATCTCATTTGGCTATCTGCAAATCGCCATTGGTTTTATTCCGATGCTCTATTTCGTGTTAGGGGCACTCTCCTACATCCTGAAATGGCCAGCGCTGAATGAAGACCCCATTACCAAAACTATTGCAGCACTCATCATTCTTTGGGCGCTGGCATTAACGCAGTTTGGTGGCACGAAATACACGGCGCGAATTGCTAAAGTTGGCTTCTTCGCCGGTATCCTGTTACCTGCATTTATTTTGATCGCATTAGCGGCTATTTATCTGCACTCCGGTGCCCCCGTTGCTATCGAAATGGATTCGAAGACCTTCTTCCCTGACTTCTCTAAAGTGGGCACACTGGTTGTATTTGTTGCCTTCATTTTGAGTTATATGGGCGTAGAAGCTTCCGCAACTCACGTCAATGAAATGAGCAACCCCGGGCGCGACTATCCACTGGCTATGTTACTGCTGATGGTGGCGGCAATCTGCTTAAGCTCTGTTGGCGGTTTATCTATTGCGATGGTCATTCCGGGTAATGAAATCAACCTCTCCGCAGGGGTAATGCAAACCTTTACCGTTCTGATGTCCCATGTGGCACCGGAAATTGAGTGGACGGTTCGCGTGATCTCCGCACTGCTGTTGCTGGGTGTTCTGGCGGAAATCGCCTCCTGGATTGTTGGTCCTTCTCGCGGGATGTATGTCACAGCGCAGAAAAACCTGCTGCCAGCGGCATTCGCTAAAATGAACAAAAATGGCGTACCGGTAACGCTGGTCATTTCGCAGCTGGTGATTACTTCTATCGCGTTGATCATCCTCACCAATACCGGTGGCGGTAACAACATGTCCTTCCTGATCGCACTGGCGCTGACGGTGGTGATTTATCTGTGTGCTTATTTCATGCTGTTTATTGGCTACATTGTGTTGGTTCTTAAACATCCTGACTTAAAACGCACATTTAATATCCCTGGTGGTAAAGGGGTGAAACTGGTCGTGGCAATTGTCGGTCTGCTGACTTCAATTATGGCGTTTATTGTTTCCTTCCTGCCGCCGGATAACATCCAGGGTGACTCTACCGATATGTATGTTGAATTACTGGTCGTTAGTTTCCTGGTGGTACTTGCCCTGCCCTTTATTCTCTATGCTGTTCATGATCGTAAAGGCAAAGCGAATACCGGCGTCACTCTGGAGCCAATCAACAGTCAGAACGCACCAAAAGGTCACTTCTTCCTGCACCCGCGTGCACGTTCACCACACTATATTGTGATGAATGACAAGAAACACTAACCATGTCTGAATGGTTATAAGACAAGGGAGCGATAATTCATCGCTCCCTTTTTCGTGCTTGCTGTCGTATTGACTTAACCGGGATAAGTACGAGAATGAGCGCACATCTGTTTACCGGAAACCAGCACATATGGATATCTGCTCCCGAAACAAGAAATTAACGATTAGAAGACCAGCGATACTGGTTGCACTGGCACTTTTACTGTGTAGTTGTAAAAGCACGCCTCCAGAGTCCATGGTGACACCACCAGCAGGTTCAAAGCCACCAGCCACGACGCAACAATCGTCACAACCGATGCGTGGCATCTGGCTGGCCACGGTGTCTCGCCTCGACTGGCCACCGGTTTCCTCGGTTAACATTAGTAACCCCACCAGCCGGGCCCGTGTACAACAACAGGCGATGATCGACAAACTGGATCATCTGCAACGTCTCGGTATAAACACGGTCTTTTTCCAGGTCAAGCCGGACGGTACCGCCCTGTGGCCATCGAAAATTTTGCCGTGGTCCGATCTTATGACCGGTAAGATTGGTGAAAATCCGGGTTACGATCCGCTGCAATTTATGCTCGACGAAGCCCACAAGCGTGGGATGAAAGTACACGCCTGGTTTAACCCCTATCGCGTATCGGTTAATACGAAGCCCGGTACTATCAGGGAACTGAATAGCACTCTGTCTCAACAACCGGCGAGCGTCTATGTGCAACACCGTGACTGGATCAGAACGTCTGGCGATCGCTTTGTCCTCGACCCGGGCATCCCTGAGGTTCAGGACTGGATCACATCAATAGTCGCCGAAGTGGTTTCCCGCTATCCGGTAGATGGCGTGCAGTTTGACGACTATTTCTATACGGAGTCACCGGGTTCACGGCTAAATGATAACGAAACGTACCGTAAATACGGAGGCGCATTTGCGTCAAAAGCAGACTGGCGGCGCAACAATACTCAGCAGTTAATTACAAAAGTATCGCACACCATTAAAAGCATTAAGCCGGGAGTCGAATTTGGCGTTAGCCCGGCAGGCGTGTGGCGTAACCGATCACACGATCCGCTCGGTTCCGATACCCGAGGCGCGGCAGCCTATGACGAATCCTACGCTGACACCCGTCGATGGGTGGAACAAGGATTGCTGGATTACATTGCTCCCCAAATTTACTGGCCGTTCTCACGGAGTGCCGCGCGTTATGACGTGTTGGCAAAATGGTGGGCGGATGTCGTTAAACCGACCAGGACCCGCCTGTATATCGGTATCGCCTTCTATAAAGTGGGTGAACCTTCAAAGATAGAGCCAGACTGGATGATTAACGGCGGCGTACCGGAACTGAAAAAGCAGCTCGATCTTAACGATGCGGTACCAGAAATTAGCGGCACCATCTTGTTCCGTGAGGACTATCTGAATAAACCGCAGACTCAACAAGCGGTCAGCTATCTGCAAAGTCGTTGGGGCAGTTAAACTCCCATGCTTACTTTGTAACAAGCCGGTGCTTTACCCACCGGCTTGTTACACCTTGTGAAATATCCCACTAGTAATCATGCTTACATAAGTCAAATTAACCACGCAATTAACCACACTTAGTTAAACAGCTATAAATCCCTAATAAAAATGTATGAATATGAAAAACCATACGATATTCGCTGTCACCGAAAAATAATTACGATGGGCTATACTCTTCTGAAGAACAGTAGCGTAGATTGAAACTGTCCTAAGTCGCTTATTTCTTTTCAGTATATCTTCATATTTCAGGAGAATATGGTGCAGTTAGTCGATCTCGCACGTTGCGTTTTGATTCCGTCTGATTTCCCAGCCTTATAAGGGTGTGAATTATGGAGATGTATTTTAAAAGAATGAAAGATGAGTGGACCGGACTTGTCGAACAGGCAGATCCACTCATTCGTGCTAAAGCCGCGGAAATTGCCGTTGCGCATGCTCATTATCTGAGTATCGAGTTTTATCGAATTGTCCGCATCGACCCGCATGCCGAAGAATTCTTGAGTAATGAACAAGTTGAGCGGCAGTTGAAAAGTGCGATGGAACGCTGGATTATTAACGTGCTTTCTGCCCAGGTTGACGATGTCGAAAGGCTAATACAAATCCAGCATACCGTCGCGGAAGTGCATGCCCGCATAGGAATTCCGGTAGAAATTGTCGAGATGGGGTTTCGGGTGCTGAAAAAAATCCTCTATCCGGTAATCTTCTCTTCGGATTATTCTGCCGCAGAAAAACTTCAGGTCTACCATTTCTCGATTAACAGTATTGATATCGCTATGGAAGTGATGACCCGCGCGTTTACCTTTAGTGACAGTAGTGCCTCAAAGGAAGATGAAAACTATCGTATCTTCTCGTTACTAGAAAACGCCGAAGAAGAAAAAGAACGGCAAATAGCCTCAATACTTTCATGGGAAATAGATATTATCTATAAAATCCTGCTGGATTCTGATTTAGGCAGTAGTTTGCCTTTAAGCCAGGCTGATTTTGGCCTGTGGTTTAACCATAAAGGTCGACATTATTTTAGTGGCATTGCCGAAGTAGGCATATCTCCCGTCTGATTCAGGATTTCGACGGTATATTCAATCAAACCATGCGTAACACCAGGAATTTGAATAACAGAAGTCTGCGGGTGAAATTTTTATTACAGATAAGAAATACTGTATCGCAAATTATTACCTTGCTGCGTGAATTGTTTGAAGAAGTATCGCGCCACGAAGTCGGTATGGATGTACTGACGAAATTACTTAACCGCCGCTTCCTGCCGACTATCTTCAAACGCGAAATTGCCCATGCCAACCTGACCGGTACACCGCTGTCAGTGCTGATTATTGACGTTGATAAATTCAAAGAGATCAACGATACGTGGGGCCATAACACTGGCGATGAAATTCTGCGTAAAGTCTCTCAGGCCTTTTATGACAACGTCCGCAGTAGTGATTATGTTTTTCGCTACGGGGGCGATGAATTTATCATTGTTTTGACTGAAGCTTCTGAAAACGAAACGTTACGTACCGCAGAACGTATTCGCAGTCGGGCGGAGAAAACCAAACTGAAAGCCGCAAACGGCGAGGATATTGCCCTCTCACTTTCCATCGGTGCCGCCATGTTTAATGGTCATCCTGACTATGAGCGCCTCATTCAAATAGCCGATGAAGCTCTGTATATCGCCAAAAGACGAGGTAGAAACCGTGTTGAACTCTGGAAAGCCAGTCTTTAGATGCGCCAGGATGCAGAGGTAATCATGAAGCTAACCGATGCGGAAAATGCCGCCGATGGCATTTTTTTCCCCGCCCTTGAACAAAATATGATGGGCGCGGTGTTAATTAACGAAAATGATGAAGTGATGTTTTTCAACCCCGCCGCAGAGAAGCTCTGGGGGTACAAACGTGAAGAAGTCATTGGCAATAACATTGATATGCTGATTCCGCGGGATTTGCGTCCTGCGCATCCTGAATACATTCGTCATAACCGTGAAGGTGGTAAAGCGCGCGTCGAGGGGATGAGTCGGGAGCTGCAGCTGGAGAAAAAAGACGGCAGTAAAATCTGGACCCGTTTTGCGCTATCGAAAGTGAGCGCCGAGGGGAAAGTTTATTACCTGGCGCTGGTACGGGATGCCAGCGTAGAAATGGCGCAAAAAGAACAGACCCGACAATTGATTATTGCCGTTGACCATCTCGACCGACCGGTGATTGTCCTCGATCCGGAACGCCATATTGTGCAGTGCAATCGCGCATTTACCGAAATGTTTGGTTACTGCATTAGCGAAGCCTGCGGTATGCAGCCCGATACACTCCTGAACATTCCTGAATTCCCTGCCGATAACCGCATTCGTTTACAACAGTTGCTATGGAAAACCGCCCGCGATCAGGACGAATTTCTGCTGTTGACGCGCACCGGTGAAAAAATCTGGATTAAAGCCTCTATCAGCCCGGTTTATGACGTGCTCGCGCATCTGCAGAACCTGGTAATGACTTTCTCGGATATCACCGAAGAACGGCAAATCCGCCAGCTTGAAGGCAATATTCTCGCCGCCATGTGCAGCAGCCCGCCATTTCATGAAATGGGGGAAATCATTTGTCGTAACATCGAATCTGTTCTCAACGAATCGCATGTTTCGCTGTTCGCACTGCGCAACGGGATGCCGATACACTGGGCGTCATCTTCGCACGGTGCAGAAGTTCAAAATGCGCAAAGCTGGTCAGCGACCATTCGTCAGCGTGATGGCGCGCCTGCGGGGATCCTGCAAATTAAAACCTCGTCAGGAGCAGAAACCAGCGCCTTTATCGAACGCGTGGCAGATATCAGTCAGCATATGGCCGCGCTGGCGCTGGAACAGGAAAAAAGCCGCCAGCATATTGAACAACTCATCCAATTTGATCCGATGACCGGTCTGCCAAATCGCAATAACCTGCACAATTACCTCGATGACCTGGTCGACAAAGCCGTCTCTCCGGTGGTGTATCTCATCGGTGTTGACCATATTCAGGATGTGATTGATAGCCTTGGCTATGCGTGGGCCGATCAGGCATTGCTGGAAGTGGTCAATCGCTTTCGTGGAAAACTCAAACCGGATCAGTATCTCTGTCGTATCGAAGGTACGCAGTTTGTCCTCGTGAGCCTGGAAAACGACGTCAGTAACATTACCCAGATCGCCGATGAGCTACGGAATGTGGTCAGCAAGCCGATAATGATTGACGATAAACCATTCCCGCTTACCTTGAGTATTGGCATCAGCTACGACGTGGGTAAAAACCGCGATTACCTACTCTCCACTGCTCACAATGCAATAGATTATATTCGCAAGAATGGCGGTAACGGCTGGCAGTTCTTCAGCCCGGCGATGAACGAAATGGTAAAAGAGCGTTTGGTTTTAGGCGCAGCGCTGAAAGAAGCGATTAGCAATAACCAACTGAAACTTGTTTACCAGCCGCAAATCTTCGCAGAAACGGGTGAACTGTACGGCATCGAAGCCCTTGCGCGCTGGCACGATCCCCAGCATGGTCATGTGCCCCCTTCACGGTTTATTCCTCTCGCAGAAGAGATTGGTGAAATCGAAAATATTGGGCGCTGGGTCATCGCGGAAGCTTGCCGTCAGTTAGCAGAATGGCGTAGCCAGAATATTCATATCCCGGCGCTTTCCGTTAACTTGTCCGCACTGCACTTTCGCAGTAATCAACTGCCTAATCAGGTGTCTGATGCAATGCACGCCTGGGGTATTGACGGCCACCAGCTGACGGTAGAAATCACGGAAAGCATGATGATGGAACACGATACCGAAATCTTTAAGCGCATTCAGATCCTGCGTGATATGGGCGTGGGCTTATCGGTAGATGATTTTGGTACGGGCTTTTCCGGATTATCCCGCTTAGTCAGTCTTCCGGTAACGGAAATCAAAATTGACAAAAGTTTTGTCGATCGTTGTCTGACCGAAAAACGCATCCTTGCCTTACTTGAAGCCATTACCAGCATTGGGCAAAGCCTCAATTTAACCGTCGTGGCGGAAGGCGTCGAAACCAAAGAGCAATTTGAGATGCTACGCAAGATCCACTGTCGCGTTATTCAGGGATATTTCTTTTCCCGCCCCCTACCCGCCGAAGAAATTCCAGGCTGGATGAGCAGCGTGTTACCGCTGAAAATCTGACAAATTCCTCTCGCCCGCACTCGCGGGTTTTCATTTAACGTGACACCGTCACTTAAATACTGTGATTTCAGCTACGATTCCGGGAGATTCCTTCCTTAACTTCCCCTCTTGCACCAAAACTGCACTACGCTGCACAAATGTTGATCAAAAGTTAAAAAATATAACTTTAAGCCAGCATTCTGGCGCTTATCCCGGCATGGAATGAGATCTGCATAAGCGGAAAGCGCAGCAATTTTTGTCTTATACAGGAACCGTTTATGTTGGATACCACCGAACTGGTTGATTTAGCCGTAATCTTCCCTGATCTGGAGATCGAATTGAAATACGCCTGCGCTGATAACATCACAGGTAAAGCTATTTATCAGCAAGCGCGTTGTCTGCTACACAAGGATGCGATTACCGCGCTGGCGAAAAGTATCAGTATCGCCCAGCTGTCAGGCTTACAACTGGTGATTTACGATGCGTATCGCCCACAACAAGCACAGGCGATGTTGTGGCAAGCCTGCCCAGACCCGCAATATGTTGTTGATGTGACGGTCGGTTCTAATCACAGCCGTGGCACGGCGATCGACCTGACGCTTCGTGATGAGCACGGGAACATCCTCAATATGGGCGCAGGGTTCGATGAAATGCACGAGCGCTCCCATGCCTATCACCCTTCCGTCCCGCCCGCCGCTCAGCGCAATCGGCTGTTGCTGAATGCGATTATGACTCGTGGCGGTTTTGTCGGTATCTCCAGCGAATGGTGGCACTTCGAATTACCCCAGGCAGCGAGTTACCCACTGCTCGCTGATCAATTCACCTGTTTTATATCCCCTGGCACACAGCACGTCAGTTAATCAGGAAACTGTCATGAAGAGATCGATACCGTTTCGTCCTACATTGCTCGCGCTCGTCCTTGCCACAACTTTCCCGGTTGCGCACGCCGCCGTACCGAAAGATATGCTGGTGATTGGTAAGGCCGCCGATCCACAAACCCTCGCCCCGGCGGTAACAATAGATAATAACGACTGGACGGTGACCTACCCGTCTTATCAGCGGCTGGTTCAGTACAAAACGGACGGTGATAAAGGCTCAACCGACGTTGAAGGCGATCTGGCAAGTAGCTGGAAAGCGTCTGACGATCAAAAAGAGTGGACGTTCACCCTGAAGGACAATGCTAAATTTGCCGATGGCACACCGGTCACTGCCGAAGCAGTAAAACTCTCTTTTGAGCGGCTACTAAAAATCGGCCAGGGGCCAGCAGAAGCATTTCCCAAAGATTTAAAGATTGATGCTCCCGACGAACATACGGTGAAGTTTACCCTTAGCCAGCCATTCGCACCGTTCCTCTACACGCTGGCGAATGACGGTGCATCCATTATCAATCCGGCGGTGTTAAAGGAACATGCAGCGGATGATGCCCGCGGCTTCCTCGCGCAAAATACCGCCGGTTCCGGACCATTTATGCTGAAAAGCTGGCAAAAAGGTCAGCAATTAGTTCTGGTGCCAAATCCGCATTACCCTGGCAATAAACCGAACTTTAAGCGAGTATCGGTAAAAATTATTGGTGAAAGTGCCTCCCGTCGCCTGCAGCTCTCCCGTGGTGATATTGACATTGCCGATGCGCTGCCGGTGGATCAACTCAACGCCCTGAAGCAGGAAAACAAAGTCAATGTGGCAGAGTATCCGTCACTGCGCGTCACCTACCTGTATCTGAATAACAGCAAAGCGCCTCTTAATCAGGCGGATCTGCGTCGGGCCATTTCCTGGTCTACCGATTATCAGGGCATGGTTAACGGCATTCTGAGTGGTAACGGAAAACAGATGCGCGGCCCGATTCCGGAAGGCATGTGGGGCTACGATGCGACGGCAATGCAATACAACCATGACGAAACGAAAGCCAAAGCCGAATGGGATAAAGTGACGAGCAAACCCACCAGCCTGACGTTTCTCTACTCCGATAAGGATCCGAACTGGGAGCCTATTGCTCTGGCGACACAATCCAGTCTCAACAAGCTGGACATCAATGTGAAGCTGGAAAAACTGGCGAACGCCACCATGCGCGACAGAGTGGGTAAAGGTGATTACGACATTGCGATTGGCAACTGGAGTCCAGATTTTGCCGACCCGTATATGTTTATGAATTACTGGTTTGAGTCAGACAAAAAAGGTCTGCCGGGTAACCGCTCGTTCTATGAAAACAGTGAGGTCGATAAGTTACTGCGCAATGCGCTTGCGACCACCGACCAGACGCAGCGTACCCGGGACTACCAGCAGGCACAGAAAATCGTCATTGATGACGCTGCTTATGTGTACCTGTTCCAGAAAAACTACCAACTGGCGATGAACAAAGAGGTGAAAGGCTTTGTGTTCAATCCCATGCTGGAACAGGTCTTCAATATCAATACCATGAGTAAATAACGTGACCTTCTGGAGTATTTTACGCCAACGCTGCTGGGGGCTGGTGCTCGTGGTGGCGGGCGTCTGCGTGATTACGTTTATTATCTCGCATCTGATCCCTGGCGATCCGGCGCGGTTACTGGCGGGTGACCGCGCAGCGATGCTGGAACAATTGAGTGAAGACTACATTCGTACCGCCCGGGCCAGCGGCTTGCCCGGCTGGTATATCGTTTTATGTTATGCGCTACCCAATGCGTTGATCCCATCGATTACCGTATTGGGTCTGGCGCTGGGCGATTTGTTGTATGGCGCAGTGCTCACCGAAACCGTTTTTGCCTGGCCCGGAATGGGTGCATGGGTAGTAACATCAATACAGGCGCTCGACTTCCCGGCAGTGATGGGCTTTGCCGTCGTGGTTTCATTTGCTTATGTGCTGGTCAACCTGGTGGTGGATTTGCTCTATTTGTGGATTGATCCGCGTATCGGACGTGGAGGTGGTGAATGATGCTAAGCGAGGAAACGTCCGCCGTACGCCCACAAAAACAAACGCGATTTAACGGTGCAAAACTGGTATGGATGCTGAAAGGCAGTCCGCTCACCGTGACCGGCGCAGTCATCATTGTATTAATGCTATTGATGATGTTTTTTTCACCGTGGCTTGCGACGCATGATCCCAACGCCATTGATTTAACCGCCCGCCTTTTGCCGCCTTCTGCGGCGCACTGGTTTGGCACCGATGAAGTGGGACGCGATCTGTTCAGCCGCGTACTGGTCGGCAGTCAGCAATCAATTCTCGCCGGATTAGTCGTGGTTGCCATTGCGGGTATGATTGGTTCGCTACTCGGTGTGCTTGGCGGACGCGCAGACGCCATCATCATGCGCATCATGGACATTATGCTGTCGATTCCTTCGTTGGTACTGACAATGGCACTGGCTGCCGCTCTCGGGCCGAGTTTATTTAACGCCATGCTGGCGATTGCTATTGTGCGAATTCCCTTTTATGTGCGCCTGGCGCGGGGGCAAGCATTAGTTGTACGCCAGTATACCTATGTTCAGGCGGCGAAAACCTTTGGTGCGTCGCGTTGGCATCTGATCAGCTGGCATATTTTACGTAACTCCCTGCCGCCGCTGATCGTGCAGGCATCGCTGGATATCGGTAGCGCGATTTTAATGGCCGCCACGTTGGGATTTATTGGCCTGGGTGCTCAACAACCGAGTGCTGAATGGGGCGCGATGGTAGCGAATGGTCGCAACTATGTACTCGATCAGTGGTGGTATTGCGCATTTCCGGGGGCAGCGATTTTGCTTACCGCCGTTGGGTTTAATCTCTTTGGTGATGGTATTCGCGATCTGCTTGACCCGAAAGCAGGAGGAAAGCAGTCATGACCAGCCCGTTCTGGACATTCAACAGCTGCATTTGAGTTTCCCCGGTTTTAACGGTGATGTTCACGCGCTCAACAATGTGTCCTTGCAGATTAACCGCGGTGAAATTGTCGGTCTGGTGGGAGAATCCGGCTCAGGTAAATCAGTCACCGCAATGCTGATTATGCGTCTGCTACCGACGGGCAGTTATTGCGTACATCGGGGGCAGATTTCACTGCTGGGAGACGATGTTCTTAACGCTCGGGAAAAACAGCTTCGTCAGTGGCGCGGCGCACGAGTGGCGATGATCTTTCAGGAACCGATGACCGCCCTCAATCCGACACGTCGAATAGGTCTTCAGATGATGGACGTGATCCGCCATCATCAACCAATAAGTCGTCGGGAAGCCAGAGCTAAAGCGATTGTCCTGCTGGAAGAGATGCAAATCCCGGATGCCGTGGAAGTTATGTCGCGCTATCCGTTTGAGCTTTCAGGTGGTATGCGCCAGCGGGTAATGATTGCGCTGGCATTCTCCTGCGAGCCGCAATTGATTATTGCCGACGAACCGACTACGGCGCTGGACGTCACGGTGCAGTTGCAGGTACTGCGTTTGCTTAAACATAAAGCCCGCGCCAGTGGAACTGCGGTTCTGTTCATCAGCCATGATATGGCCGTGGTGTCGCAACTGTGCGATAGCGTTTACGTGATGTATGCCGGAAGCGTAATTGAAAGCGGCGTGAGGGCAGACGTTATCCATCATCCCCGGCATCCGTATACCATTGGTTTGCTCCAATGTGCACCAGAACATGGAGTACCACGCCAGCTATTACCCGCCATTCCAGGGACGGTACCAAACCTCACCCATTTGCCTGACGGCTGCGCTTTTCGCGATCGTTGCTATGCGGCAGGTGCACAGTGTGAAAACGTCCCGGCGCTGACAGCGTGTGGTGACAACAACCAGCGCTGCGCCTGTTGGTATCCGCAGCAGGAGGTCATAAGTGTCTGACACGTTATTAACGTTACGCGGCGTCCATATCAATTTCCCGGCCCGTAAAAACTGGCTTGGTAAAACTACGGAACATGTTCATGCGATTAATGGTATTGATTTACAGATCCGCCGTGGTGAAACCTTAGGGATCGTCGGCGAGTCAGGCTGCGGCAAAAGCACCCTCGCACAGCTTTTAATGGGTATGCTGCAACCGAGCCACGGGCAGTACATCCGTTCTGGCTCACAACGCATTATGCAGATGGTGTTTCAGGACCCGCTCTCTTCGCTCAATCCGCGCTTACCGGTGTGGCGCATCATCACAGAACCGCTCTGGATAGCTAAGCATAGTAGTGAACAACAGCGGCGAGCGTTGGCAGAGGAGCTGGCTGTGCAGGTGGGTATTCGTCCGGAGTATCTCGACCGCCTGCCTCATGCGTTCTCCGGCGGGCAGCGGCAACGTATCGCCATTGCCAGAGCACTCTCTTCGCAGCCTGACGTGATTGTGCTTGATGAGCCAACCTCTGCGCTGGATATCTCCGTGCAGGCGCAGATCCTCAATTTACTGGTAACGCTACAGGAAAATCACGGGCTGACCTATGTGCTGATTTCACACAATGTCTCGGTGATACGTCATATGAGCGATCGGGTGGCGGTGATGTATCTCGGGCAGATTGTAGAACTGGGCGACGCGCAACAGGTGCTAACGGCTCCGGCACATCCATACACCCGATTATTGCTGGATTCCCTCCCCGCCATTGATAAACCGCTGGAGGAAGAATGGGCATTACGTAAAACGGATCTGCCGGGAAACCGCACGTTGCCGCAAGGCTGTTTTTTCTACGAACGTTGCCCCCTTGCAACCAGCGGATGTGAAGTCCGGCAATCATTAGCAATAAGGGAGGACGGACGTGAGCTCCGGTGCTGGCGGGCGCTGTAGAGATGCTAACAACGCATCAGGCATTCACGCGCCTGACACGTCATCCGGCAATGCTTTACGATTTCAACTGGTAATCCAGCGTAATTTCCGCTTTCAGTACCTGAGAGACCGGGCATCCTGCTTTTGCTTTCTGGATGATGCCGTCAAAGGTAGAGGCATCAATACCCGGCACCGCAACTTCACTCTTCAGTGCGATTTTCGTAATCGCAAAACCGGCATCCACTTTATCCAGCGACACATCGGCGATGGTATCAATCGATGTTGGCGTAAATCCCGCTTCCCCCAGCATGAATGAAAGCGCCATTGAGAAACATGCGGCATGCGCTGCGCCAATCAGTTCTTCAGGGTTAGTTCCTTTTTCGCCTTCAAAACGCGTGTTAAATCCATACGGCTGTTGGTTCAGCACGCCACTCTCGGTGGATACTGTTCCCTTCCCGCGTTTGATATCGCCTTCCCAGTGTGCCTGACCTTTCTTATGGATTGTCATTGTTGCTCTCATGTGGGCTTAAAAAGGAAATTATAGACTACGTGAGAAACAGCACGAGGATAAGCAGGATATTCCGAATAAAAATCCGGCAGAAATATTACTTCTGCACTTAAATTAAATTTCCACAATAGATAACCGGGAATATATAACCCAAGAGATATTGCATTAATATTAATCAACTCACCACAATAATAATACCTATCAATATCATGAGGTTAAAATATAAAAATCATCAACCAGGACTAATCTTAACAACGAAGCGGCAAATATTTGCCATGCTGAATGTGCTTTATAAATCTGCGATCCGTAGCAGACACCATAAATACACAGACACGGAGAATCACTATGTTTACTTATTATCAGGCAGAAAATTCAACAGCAGAACCCGCTCTGGTTAATGCCATTGAGCAAGGCCTTCGGGCAGAGCACGGTGTTGTCACTGAAGATGACATTCTCATGGAGCTGACCAAATGGGTGGAAGCTTCTGATAACGACATCCTCAGTGATATCTACCAGCAAACGATCAATTATGTGGTCAGTGGCCAGCACCCTACGCTTTAAGGTGCTATGCTTGATCGGCAACCTAATTTAGGGGTTTAGCACGTGTTTCTTCGCTACGGCGATGTTGTCCTTAAAACTAGCAACAGGATTGAGGAGTTAAAATGAAATCGAACCGTCAGGCACGTCATATTCTTGGACTGGACCATAAAATTTCTAACCAGCGCAAAATAGTTACCGAAGGTGACAAATCCAGCGTGGTAAATAACCCAACCGGCAGAAAACGCCCCGCTGAAAAGTAATTCATAACCATCAGTCCTCAATGACGATTAAACACCATTGCCTGCGCAATGGTGTTTTTGTTTTTATCTGCTTTATACTTGGGGCCGACGCCCTGGCGGTAAAGCAAAGACGATAAAAGCGTGCCAGGGATGGATATTCAAAAAAGAGTGAGTGACATGGAACCAAAAACAAAAAAACAGCGTTCGCTTTATATCCCTTACGCTGGCCCTGTACTGCTGGAATTTCCGTTGTTGAATAAAGGCAGTGCCTTCAGCATGGAAGAACGCCGTAACTTCAACCTGCTGGGGTTACTGCCGGAAGTGGTCGAAACCATCGAAGAACAAGCGGAACGAGCATGGATCCAGTATCAGGGATTCAAAACCGAAATCGACAAACACATCTACCTGCGTAACATCCAGGACACCAACGAAACCCTCTTCTACCGTCTGGTAAACAATCATCTTGATGAGATGATGCCTGTTATTTATACCCCAACCGTCGGCGCAGCCTGTGAGCGTTTTTCTGAGATCTACCGCCGTTCACGCGGCGTGTTTATTTCTTACCAGAACCGCCACAATATGGACGATATTCTGCAAAACGTACCGAACCATAATATCAAAGTGATTGTGGTGACTGACGGTGAACGTATTCTGGGGCTTGGTGACCAGGGCATCGGCGGGATGGGCATTCCGATCGGTAAACTGTCGCTCTATACCGCCTGTGGCGGCATCAGCCCGGCGTATACCCTTCCGGTGGTGCTGGATGTCGGAACGAACAACCAACAGCTGCTTAACGATCCGCTGTATATGGGCTGGCGTAATCCGCGTATCATTGACGACGAATACTATGAATTCGTTGATGAATTTATCCAAGCTGTGAAACAACGCTGGCCAGACGTGCTGTTGCAGTTTGAAGACTTTGCTCAAAAAAATGCGATGCCGTTACTTAACCGCTATCGCAATGAAATTTGTTCTTTTAACGATGACATTCAGGGCACTGCGGCGGTAACAGTCGGCACACTGATCGCAGCAAGCCGAGCGGCAGGTGGTCAGTTAAGCGAGAAAAAAATCGTCTTCCTTGGTGCAGGTTCAGCGGGATGCGGCATTGCCGAAATGATCATCGCCCAGACCCAGCGCGAAGGATTAAGCGAGGAAGCGGCGCGGCAGAAAGTCTTTATGGTCGATCGCTTTGGCCTGCTGACGGACAAGATGCCGAACCTGCTGCCTTTCCAGACCAAACTGGTGCAGAAACGCGAAAACCTCAGTGACTGGGATACCGACAGCGATGTGCTGTCACTGCTGGATGTGGTGCGCAATGTAAAACCAGATATTCTGATTGGCGTCTCAGGACAGACCGGGCTGTTTACGGAAGAGATCATCCGTGAGATGCATAAACACTGTCCGCGTCCGATCGTGATGCCGCTGTCTAACCCGACGTCACGCGTGGAAGCCACACCGCAGGACATTATCGCCTGGACCGAAGGTAACGCGCTGGTCGCCACTGGCAGCCCGTTTAATCCAGTGGTATGGAAAGATAAAATCTACCCTATCGCCCAGTGTAACAACGCCTTTATTTTCCCTGGCATCGGGCTGGGTGTTATTGCTTCCGGCGCGTCACGTATCACCGATGAGATGCTGATGTCAGCAAGTGAAACGCTTGCTCAGTATTCGCCGCTGGTGCTGAACGGCGAAGGTCTGGTACTACCGGAACTGAAAGATATTCAGAAAGTCTCCCGCGCAATTGCGTTTGCGGTTGGCAAAATGGCGCAGCAGCAAGGCGTGGCGGTGAAAACGTCTGCTGAAGCTTTGCAACAAGCCATTGACGATAATTTCTGGCAAGCCGAATACCGCGACTACCGCCGTACCTCCATCTAAGCCTGCGCCCGGTAGTGAAGGCTACCGGGCTATTTCCCTCTCCCTTTTTCAGATCTCATCCATACTGGGTAGTGGCGAATAAATCTCATTTGCCTCACCTGCTATGCAGAACATCATCCGAAAAGGAGGAACTATGAAGGCTGCAGTTGTTACGAAGGATCATCATGTTGACGTTACGGATAAAACACTGCGCTCACTGAAACATGGCGAAGCCCTGCTGAAAATGGAGTGTTGTGGTGTATGTCATACCGATCTTCATGTTAAGAATGGCTATTTTGGTGACAAAACTGGGGTAATTCTGGGCCATGAAGGCATCGGTGTGGTGGCAGAAGTTGGCCCAGGTGTCACCTCATTAAAACTAGGCGATCGTGCCAGCGTGGCGTGGTTTTACGAAGGATGCGGTCATTGCGAATACTGTAACAGTGGTAACGAAACGCTCTGCCGTTCAGTTAAAAATGCCGGATACAGCGTTGATGGCGGAAGAGTGCATCGTGGTCGCCGATTACGCGGTAAAAGTGCCAGATGGTCTGGACTCGGCGGCGGCCAACAGCATTACCTGTGCGGGGGTCACCACCTACAAAGCCGTTAAACTGTCAAAAATTCGTCCCGGTCAGTGGATTGCTATCTACGGTCTTGGCGGTCTGGGTAACCTCGCCCTGCAATACGCGAAGAATGTCTTTAACGCCAAAGTGATCGCCATTGATGTCAATGATGAGCAGTTAAAACTGGCAACCGAAATGGGTGCAGATTTAGCGATTAACTCACGCACCGAAGACGCCGCCTAAATTGTGCAGGAGAAAACCGGTGGCGCTCACGCTGCGGTGGTAACAGCAGTAGCTAAAGCTGCGTTTAACTCGGCAGTTGATGCTGTCCGTGCAGGCGGTCGTGTTGTGGCTGTCGGTCTGCCGCCGGAGTCTATGAGCCTGGATATCCCACGTCTTGTGCTGGATGGCATTGAAGTGGTCGGTTCGCTGGTCGGCACGCGCCAGGATCTAACCGAAGCCTTCCAGTTTGCCGCCGAAGGCAAAGTTGTGCCGAAAGTCGCCCTGCGTCCGTTAGCGGACATCAACACCATCTTTACCGAGATGGAAGAAGGCAAAATCCGTGGCCGTATGGTGATTGATTTCCGTCACTAAGAGGTCTTTGCTGCGACTCCCATGTTCGGGTCGCAGCATCGCACACTCTCCAACATGAAATGGCTAAATGGATTATTGTTGCGTAGGAAGGAACAATAATGATAGTGTTCCCAGAGAAGGAACGCTACTGAGAGTAAAGACACTAATGAAAATGGCCAATCATCCCCGCCCGGGGGACATTATTCAGGAATCACTGGACGAACTTAATGTCAGCCTGCGCGAGTTTGCCAGAGCAATGGAAATTGCGCCCTCAACGGCAAGCCGATTGCTGACCGGAAAAGCAGCTTTGACGCCAGAAATGGCAATTAAACTTTCCGTGGTGATCGGCAGTTCGCCGCAAATGTGGCTGAATCTGCAAAACGCCTGGAGTCTGGCAGAGGCTGAAAAAACGGTGGATGTGTCGCGACTGCGCCGTCTGGTTACGCAATAAAAAAATGGCGCTTCTTAAAGCGCCATTTTCAGCTTAAAGTTCAAAAGAGATTATATCCCTTCTTCACTCTCTTTTTTCGCTTCTGCCTTCTCGATTTCACGATACCAGCGCGGATGGTGTTTCTTCGCCCAGCGACGGCTTACCTTCCCTTCGATCATCCCTTTAATCGATCCTTTCACCCAGAATGCCATATACATATGGATCAGGATGGCGTGGATCAGGATGATACCGGCAGCCGCGTGGATCAGCAGGCTGTAGCGAACAACCTGCATCGGGAAGTACTGCGCAAAGTACGGACGCCAGATAATCACCCCGGTCACCAACAGCACGAAAATCATGCTCATGATCGACCAGAACATCATCTTTTGCCCGGCGTTGTACTTACCAACATCCGCCACTTTGTGCTCATTGCCTTTTAATACTTCGACAATGTTCAATAGCCACGGAATATCTTTCTTATCCGGGATGTTGTGATGCACAAAACGCACAAACATAAACATCAGCGCGACGAAAATCGCAATGCCGAAGAACGGGTGCAAAATGCGTCCCATCTGCGGCGTACCGAAGGTTTGCGTCAGCCATTGCAGCGTCGGGAAGAAGAACGAAATCCCGGACAGCGCCACCAGGAAGAAGCAAATCACCACGGTCCAGTGACAGGCGCGATCAATAAATTTGGTGCGCACAATCATTTTCGACTTACTCATGATGATCCTCCTCGTCATCGTCCACTTCCTTATTCGGGCCAATACCGATGTAGTGGAAAATCAACCCGGCAAAAGTGGCAATAAAGCCAGCCGCTGCCAGCGGTTTCAACGCGCCTTTCCACAGGCTTACCGAGGTGTCGATCTTCGGATCTTTCGGCAGACCGTGATACAGCTCCGGCTGATCGGCGTGATGCAGCACGTACATAACGTGCGTACCACCGACCCCATCCGGGTTGTAGACGCCAGCATGTTCGTAACCACGCGCTTTCAGTTTCGCCACGCGCTGTTCCGCCAGCTCCAGCATCTCCTTCTTGGTGCCGAAGTGGATAGCCCCGGTCGGACAGGTTTTCACACAAGCCGGTTCCTGGCCGACGCTGACGCGATCGACGCAGAGCGTGCATTTATATACCCGGTTATCCTCTTTGTTGAGGCGCGGAATATTAAACGGACACCCGGCAATGCAGTAACCACAGCCGATGCAGTTTTCCGACTGGAAATCGACAATCCCGTTAGCGTACTGAATGATTGCACCAGCAGACGGGCACGCCTTCAGGCAGCCGGGATCTTCACAGTGCATACAGCCGTCTTTACGGATCAGCCACTCCAGCTTGCCGTTCTGTTCGGTTTCGCTAAAGCGCATCACCGTCCAGGACTTGGCGCTCAGATCGGCGGGGTTATCGTAAACCCCGACGCAGTGCCCCACTTCATCACGGATGTCGTTCCACTCCGAACACGCCACCTGACAGGCTTTACAGCCGATACAGGTGGAAACGTCGATAAGTTTTGCGACTTCTGCTTTGTAATCACGCACCTGAGAAGGCGGCGTGATGGAGTTAGTTGCGGACCTTTTGATAATGTCCTGCGTTTCCATAGCCATCTGTTCGCCCCCTTACGCCTTCTCGATGTTGACTAAGAACGCTTTATATTCCGGCGTTTGCGAGTTTGCATCACCGACATTCGGCGTCAGAGTGTTAGCGATATAACCTTTACGCGCGACACCCTCAAAGCCCCAGTGGATTGGAATACCCACCGTTTCAACCTGCTGACCATTTACATTCAGCGGTTTCAGACGACGCGTTACCACAGCCACCGCGCGGATAAAGCCACGCTTGCTGGAGACAGTGACACGATCGCCATTATTAATGCCTTTCGCCGCCGCCAGCGTTTCGCTGATTTCCACAAACTGTTCCGGCTGAGCAATTGCGTTGAGCAATGCGTGCTTGGTCCAGGTGTGGAAGTGCTCGGTCAGACGATAGGTCGTACCCACATACGGGAACTGCTCTTTTTTACCCATCCGCAGCGCGTCTTGTTCATACAGACGAACAACCGGGTTAGACACCACGTTCGGATGCAGCGGGTTAGTGCCCAGCGGCGTTTCAATCGGCTCGTAGTGTTCCGGGAACGGACCTTCCGCCATTTTGTTGATGGCAAACAGGCGTCCCATCCCTTCCGGCTGCATGATAAACGGCCCGGTTGGCGTACCCGGTGCGGCATTGCCGAAGTCAGGAATATCGTTACCCGTCCACTTGCTGCCGTTCCACTGGATCAGCATCCGTTTCGGATCCCACGGTTTACCGTTGATATCCGCCGAAGCACGGTTGTACAGCACGCGACGGTTGAGCGGCCACGCCCAGGCCCATCCCAGCGTATTCCCCAGACCGGACGGGTCGGAGTTATCGCGGTTAGCCATCTGGTTGCCCTGCTCTGTCCAGCTACCGGTGTAGATCCAGCAAGAAGATGCGGTTGTACCGTCATCACGCAGATGCGCAAAGCTACTCAGCAACTGACCTTTCTTCGCAATAAGCACGCCATTAGCGTCATAGAGATCTTCCAGCGCGTAGCCGTTGTTCTCTTTAGCCACTTCGTCAGATTGCGGTTCGTGCGGCTGCTTGTAGTTCCAGCTCATCTTCATCAGCGGTTCTACGCCTTTACCACCTTCGGCCTGGTACAGCTCGCGCAGATGATGGTAGATACCCGCCAGAATTTCGCCGTCGTTACGCGCTTCGCCCGGCGCGTCCTGACCTTTCCAGTGCCACTGCAACCAGCGACCGGAGTTAGCGATAGAACCATCTTCTTCGGCAAAGCAGGTCGAAGGCAGACGGAATACTTCAGTCTGAATAGACGCCGGATCGACATCGTTCGACTCGCCGTGGTTCTGCCAGAAGGTAGAGGTTTCAGTCACCAGCGGATCGATAACCACCATGTACTTCAGCTTGCTCAGGCAGCTCACCACTTTGTTTTTGTCCGGGAAGGACGCAACCGGGTTAAAGCCCTGGCAGAAATAACCGGTGACTTTGCCTTCGTCCATCATGTTGAAATACTTGATGACGTCGTAGGTCTGGTCCCACTTCGGCAGCCAGTCATAGCCCCAGTTGTTCTCTTTCTGCGCGGCATCGCCATAGAAAGATTTCATCAGGCTAACGAAGAACTTCGGATAGTTGCTCCAGTAGTTCACCTGACCAGCCAGCGTCGCTTTCGGCGTGTTCGCTTCCAGATACGACTGCAAATCAACCTGTTTTTCTGACGGAAGCGTCAGATAACCTGGCAGGCTGGTAGAGAGCAGACCTAAGTCAGTCAGCCCCTGAATGTTGGAGTGACCACGCAATGCGTTCACGCCGCCACCGGCCATACCCATGTTACCGAGCAGCAACTGGATCATCGCCATAGTACGGATGTTCTGCGCACCCACGGTGTGCTGCGTCCAGCCCAGCGCGTACAGGAAGGTGGTTGTGCGATCCGGTGCGCTGGTGGAGGCCAGCACTTCACACACTTTCAGGAAGTCGGCTTTTGGCGTACCGCAGATGTTTTCAACGACGTCCGGCGTGTAGCGGGAAACGTGCGCTTTCAGCAGGTTCCACACACAGCGCGGATGAGTCAGTGTTTCATCGCGTTTTGCATAGCCGTTTTCATCGAACTGATAGTTCCAGGACGACTTATCATACTGGCGTTTTTCAGCGTCGTAGCCGCTGAACAGGCCGTCTTCGAAAGCAAAATCATCACGCACCAGCAGGCTGGCGTTGGTGTAATGTTTAACGTATTCGGCGTTGATTTTGTTGTTTTCGATCAGGTAGCGCAAAACGCCAGACAGGAACGTAATGTCCGTACCGGAACGAATAGGTGCGTAAATATCCGCCACAGAAGCGGTACGCGTAAAACGAGGATCGACAGCGATCAAGGTTGCATCGTTGTTGTTTTTCGCTTCCATCGCCCAGCGGAAACCGACGGGATGCGCTTCAGCAGCGTTACCGCCCATTACCATTACGACGTTAGCGTTTTTGATATCCACCCAGTGGTTGGTCATCGCACCGCGACCAAATGTTGGAGCAAGACTTGCTACCGTTGGTCCGTGTCAGACGCGCGCTTGGTTGTCTACCGCCAGCATCCCGAGGGAGCGGGCAAATTTCTGTGTCAGCATCCCGGTTTCGTTGCTGGCACCGGAGGCACACAGCATACCGGTAGAAAGCCAACGGTTTACCGTTACGCCCTGCTCGTTCTTTTCAATAAAGTTAGCGTCACGGTCAGCTTTCATCAGCTTTGCAATACGGGAGAATGCTTCTTCCCAGCTAATGCGCTGCCATTTGTCAGAACCTGGCGCACGATATTCCGGGTAGCGCAGACGGTTTTCGCTGTTGACGTAATCCAGCAAACCGGCCCCTTTTGGGCACAGCGCACCACGGCTTACCGGATGATCCGGGTCACCTTCAATGTGATAAATCGCTTCTCTGGCGTTTTTCGCGCCATCACCCAGGCTATACATCAATAGCCCGCAACCTACGGAACAGTATGTGCAGGTGTTACGGATCTCTTTAGCGCGTAATAATTTGTAGTTTCGCGCCTGAGCCAGTGCTTGTTTAGGGGCAAAGCCCAATGCCGCTACCGTTGTTCCAGCCATACCGCCCGCGCAGATTTTAAAAAATTGTCTGCGACTGACGTCCATTGCTTTCCTCTTTTTTCAGGGGTATTACTGCGCGAGGAAACTAACAGTAAAATTCTGAATCTTTTTGCGCGAAATCAAAAAGAACACGTGTTTGCCACAAAATAATCCGCCTGCGCAAATTGACCTACCTCAATAGCGGTAGAAAAACGCACCACTGCCTGACAGGCCAGTTAAAAAAATGCTATAAAATTCAGCTTAATTTTTAACGGCAAGAGAGACAAAACAGCGAGCATGACACGACAAAAAGCAACGCTCATAGGGCTAATAGCGATCGTCCTGTGGAGCACGATGGTAGGATTGATTCGCGGTGTCAGCGAGGGGCTCGGCCCGGTCGGCGGCGCAGCTGCTATCTATTCATTAAGCGGGCTGCTGTTAATCTTCACGGTTGGATTTCCGCGTATTCGGCAGATTCCGAAAGGCTATTTACTCGCCGGGAGTCTGTTATTCGTCAGCTATGAAATCTGTCTGGCGCTTTCCTTAGGGTATGCGGCGACCCGTCATCAGGCGATTGAAGTGGGTATGGTGAACTATCTGTGGCCCAGCCTGACAATTCTCTTTGCCATTCTGTTTAATGGTCAGAAAACCAACTGGCTGATTGTACCAGGATTATTATTAGCCCTGGTCGGCGTCTGCTGGGTGTTAGGCGGTGAGAATGGGTTACATTATGATGAAATCATCAATAATATCACCACCAGCCCGGTAATGCTGCCAACTTACTGATTTAGTGTATGATGGTGATTTTAAGGTGCTTGCGTGGCTTCCATTTCCATCAGATGTCCTTCCTGCTCCGCTACTGAAGGCGTGGTGCGTAACGGCAAA
>NZ_MDGW01000553.1:0-51665 GCF_001712525.1 Shigella sp. FC1661 | reverse complement strand
CGACATCCGACGCCATTCATGGCCATATCAATGATTTTCTGGTGCGTACCGGGCTGAGAGGCGGTGTAAGTGAACTGTAGTTGCCATGTTTTACGGCAATGAGAGCAGAGATAGCGCTGATGTCCGGCAGTGCTTTTGCCGTTACGCACCACGCCTTCAGTAGCGGAGCAGGAAGGACATCTGATGGAAATGGAAGCCACGCAAGCACCTTAAAATCACCATCATACACTAAATCAGTAAGTTGGCAGCATTACCAATGGCCTGCAATAACATCTGGTTACTCATGCTTCACAGAAGAAGCATGAGACTACCTTATTTTATAAAATGACAGCCGCCCACTTTTCGGCGATCCGGTATCAATATAAATCTGGTTAGCGAACGTCTGAATGTTATCAAACATCATATGTCCAAATATAAAATAATCAGCGCCGTTTATTTGTTGTAACTCGCCATTAAGCGATTTCTGCACACGATAAACAGGCCAGAGTAATTCGCTCTCCGCTATTTCTTTGCCAAAGAGATATTCATCACCCGGATAATCTGCATGTGCGATGACATATTTTATTATGTCGTTAGTGATTTCAATAATATGTGGAAGGTGATGGAATTTCAGCAACAGATCTATTGCCTCTTGTTGCTCTGAATCATTTAAATCGAAAAACCAGTCACCACCGCTGGCAAGCCACATATTGCCATCGCCGGTCGCGAACGCATCCAGCGCCATTGCTTCGTGGTTGCCTTTAACGGAGATAAACCAGGGCTGGTTTAGCAGGCGCAGGACGTCAAGACTCTCCGGCCCACGATCAATATTATCGCCGACAGAAATAAGTAAGTCGGTTTCAGGGCAAAAAGAGAGTTGATGTAAGCGGGATTGTAATAATTGATTATTCACCATGAATATCACCAACGACCCATATATGGCGATAGTGATGGGCATTAATTTTTTGATAGCGTGTAGATGGCATGGTTTTACCCTGTAAAATAAGCTTTCCTATTATACAGGGTGTTTTTATTTTATTCGTCAGTTGTCGTTAATATTCCCGATAGCAAAAGACTATCGGGAATTGTTATTACACCAGGCTCTTCAAGCGATAAATCCATTCCAGCGCCTGACGCGGAGTCAGTGAATCCGGGTCCAGGTTTTCCAGAGCTTCGACCGCTGGCGAGGTTTCTTCCGGTACTGACAGCAAAGACATTTGCGTACCATCCACTTGCGTAGCGGCGGCGTTCGGCGAAATGCTTTCCAGCTCACGCAGTTTTTGCCGTGCGCGCTTAATCACCTCTTTTGGCACGCCTGCCAGAGCTGCAACCGCCAGGCCGTAGCTTTTGCTCGCCGCGCCATCCTGCACGCTATGCATAAAGGCAATGGTGTCTCCGTGCTCCAGCGCATCGAGATGCACGTTGGCGACGTCTTCCATTTTCTCCGGTAGCTGGGTCAGCTCGAAATAGTGGGTGGCAAACAGCGTCAATGCCTTAATCTTATTCGCCAGATTTTCTGCGCACGCCCACGCCAGCGACAGACCATCGTAGGTGGACGTTCCACGCCCGATCTCATCCATTAACACCAGACTGTATTCGGTGGCGTTATGTAAAATATTGGCGGTTTCAGTCATCTCCACCATAAAGGTTGAGCGCCCGGAAGCCAGGTCATCTGCCGCGCCTACGCGGGTAAAGATGCGATCGATAGGTCCAATCTCGACTTTTTGTGCCGGTACATAGCTGCCGATGTAGGCCATCAGCGCAATCAGTGCGGTCTGGCGCATATAGGTACTTTTACCGCCCATGTTCGGGCCGGTAATAATCAACATACGGCGCTGCGGCGACAGATTCAGCGGGTTAGCGATAAATGGCTCATTCAGTACTTGTTCAACTACCGGATGGCGACCTTCGGTAATGCGAATGCCCGGTTTATCAATGAAGGTCGGGCAGGTGTAGTTCAGGGTATAGGCCCGTTCCGCCAGGTTAACCAGCACGTCGAGTTCCGCCAGCGCGCTCGCGCTCTGTTGCAACGCTTCCAGATGCGGCAACAGCAGGTCGAACAGCTCTTCATAAAGCTGTTTTTCCAGTGCCAGTGCTTTGCCTTTTGAGGTGAGAACTTTATCTTCGTACTCTTTTAGCTCTGGAATGATGTAGCGCTCGGCGTTTTTCAGCGTCTGGCGACGCATGTAGTTGATGGGTGCCAGATGGCTTTGCCCACGGCTGATTTGAATGTAGTAGCCGTGCACCGCATTAAAGCCAACTTTCAGCGTGTCCAGGCCGGTACGTTCACGCTCGCGGACTTCCAGACGCTCCAGATAATCGGTCGCGCCGTCAGCCAGCGCGCGCCACTCATCCAGCTCTTCGTTATAGCCCGATGCGATAACACCACCGTCGCGTACCAGCACCGGCGGTGTGTCGATGATTGCTCGCTCCAGCAGATCGCGCAGCTCGGCAAACTCGCCCATCTTCTCACGTAGCGCCTGTACCGGTGCACTATCGACAGTTTCTAACTGTGCACGCAGCTCCGGCAGTTGCTGGAAAGCGTGGCGCATACGGGCCAGATCGCGTGGGCGAGCAGTTCGTAAAGCCAGACGAGCCAGAATACGTTCAAGGTCGCCGACCTGACGCAGTACCGGCTGTAGCCCGGCGGTGAAATCCTGCAATGCGCCAATAGTTTGCTGGCGCTCAAGCAACACGCGGGTATCGCGCACTGGCATATGCAGCCAGCGTTTCAGCATACGACTACCCATCGGCGTGACGGTGCAGTCGAGCACAGAAGCCAGCGTATTTTCCGCACCGCCCGCCAGGTTCTGAGTAATTTCCAGGTTACGACGTGTCGCGGCATCCATAATGATGCTGTCCTGCTCACGTTCCATGGTGATAGAACGAATATGCGGCAGGGTCGTGCGTTGGGTATCTTTCGCATACTGCAACAGACAACCGGCAGCACAAAGTCCGCGCGGCGCGTTCTCGACGCCAAAACCGACCAGATCGCGGGTGCCAAATTGCAGATTCAACTGCTGGCGCGCGGTGTCGATTTCAAACTCCCACAGCGGGCGACGGCGCAGGCCGCGACGGCCTTCAATCAGCGACATCTCGGCGAAATCTTCTGCATACAGCAGTTCCGCCGGATTAGTGCGTTGCAGCTCTGCCGCCATCGTTTCGCGGTCGGCCGGTTCGCTCAGGCGAAAACGCCCGGAGCTGATATCCAGCGTCGCGTAGCCGAAACCTTTGCTGTCCTGCCAGATAGCCGCCAGCAGGTTGTCCTGACGCTCCTGTAACAGGGCTTCATCGCTGATGGTGCCTGGCGTAACGATACGCACAACTTTGCGCTCAACCGGACCTTTGCTGGTCGCCGGATCGCCAATTTGTTCGCAGATGGCAACGGACTCTCCCTGATTCACCAGTTTGGCGAGATAGTTTTCCACCGCATGGTAGGGAATCCCCGCCATCGGGATCGGCTCTCCCGCCGAAGCACCGCGTTTGGTCAGTGAAATATCCAGCAGTTGCGACGCGCGTTTTGCGTCGTCATAAAACAGTTCATAAAAATCACCCATCCGGTAAAACAGCAGGATCTCGGGATGCTGGGCTTTCAGCCTGAGATACTGCTGCATCATGGGCGTATGGGCGTCGAAATTTTCTATTGCACTCATGGGGTTATGTCCGGTTCCCTGATATTAAATGGGGTGTGATGGTTTTTATTTTCGTTGTAATCACATAAGGCGCACATGATACCGGAGTTAATCATTTCAGGGGAAGAAGCGAACGGCGAGTTCTTGATGCTGGTTCCGGGAAAGATGCTGTTTTGCAGCTTTTGCGTGATGCTTATGAAGCAAGTACGCAAAATTGCGTCGGTTGAATAAACCTCCTCCTTCAGAGCCATAGTCCCCTTTCAAATTAAGTTGTAATATAAATACACCTTAAGAGTATGGAGGCAGCATGTCCGGCAAGCGTATCTCTCGTGAAAAACTGACGATTAAAAAAATGATCGATCTTTATCAAGCGAAATGCCCGCAGGCGTCAGCGGAGCCGGAGCATTACGAGGCGTTGTTTGTTTACGCGCAAAAGCGGCTGGATAAATGTGTGTTCGGCGAAGAGAAACCAGCCTGTAAGCAGTGTCCGGTGCACTGTTACCAGCCTGCAAAGCGTGAAGAGATGAAACAGATTATGCGTTGGGCCGGGCCGAGAATGCTGTGGCGTCATCCGATCTTAACCGTGCGTCATCTCATCGATGACAAGCGTCCGGTGCCAGAACTGCCGGAAAAATATCGTCCGAAAAAACCTCGTGAATAGTATGCCGGACAGGCAGATCTGTCCGGCAATTTGCAGTTAAATCAATGCCGATTTATCAATTCCCAGCCGCTTCATCCGTGACAGCAGGGTCGTGCGTTTCAGCCCCAGACGTTGCGCAGCGCCTTTAGGCCCGGCAACCACGCCGTTGGTTTCTTTCAGCACGCGAACAATCAACTGATATTCATCTTCGCCCTCCTGAGCGACAACCGTTGCGGCAGGCGGCGTTTCAGGCTCCGGTAAAGCAATATCTGGCAATGACAGCTGCAGCACGTTGCCGCGTGTTAGCAATACTGCGCGCTCAATGACGTTTTCCAGTTCGCGTACGTTACCCGGCCACTCCATGTTGCTCAAGGTGCGCAGCGTCTCGGCTGGAATGCTGTCGATATTGCGCCCCAGACGACGGGCAATTTTGAAGGTAAAGGCTTTCGCCAGCAGCGGAATATCTTCCGGACGCTCGCGTAGTGGCGGCAGGTGAATCGGGAATACGTTCAGGCGGTAATAGAGATCGCTACGGAACTCTCGGTCGGCGACCATTTTTTTCAGATCGCGGTTAGTCGCGGCAATTAAACGTACGTCCGTCTGAATGATTTTGTTGCTGCCGAGACGTTCAAACTCCTGTTCCTGCAATACACGCAGCAACTTCGGCTGTAACTCCAGTGGCATATCGCCCACTTCGTCGAGGAACAGGGAGCTTTTATCCGCCAGTTCAAAACGACCAATGCGCTGGGCGCTGGCACCGGTAAAAGCCCCACGCTCATGACCAAACAGATCGCTTTCCAGCAATCCGGCAGGCATCGCCGCGCAGTTCATTTTGACCATGCGGCGATTATTACGCCCACTGAGATTATGGATCGCGCGGGCAATCAGCTCTTTACCCGTGCCAGTTTCACCGAGGATCAGCACGGTACTGTCACTTTGCGCCACCATTTCAACTTGTTTAAGCACGCTGTACATGGCTTCGCTGCGGCCAATAATCTCGCCAAATTCACTATCAACATTGTTGAGCTGCTCGGTCAGGGCGAGGTTTTCATCAACCAGCCGTTCTTTCAGACGATGGATTTCCTGATAGGCGAGGGCGTTATCGACAGCGATTGCCACACGTTCGGCAATCTGGCGCAGCAAATTCAGATTGGTAGTGGTAAACACTTTCTCTTCGCATTGCGCCAGTTTCAGCACGCCCAGCATGGTGTCGCCAGACATCAGCGGTAACAGGCACAAGGTTTGAATCTGGTTGCCCAGGTGTCGAACAACATGCGTTCATAGGGGGCTAAATCGTCCCGCTCGTGGAGATTGATCAGCAGCATCTCTTTACTTTTGAACACGCGTTCGGTGAGGGTTCCGGCTTCATCGACTTCGCTCTGTTCGTGGGCGGGATGTTGTTTATCAAGATAGTGAGTGGAGTAGATGTTGAGTTTGTTTTTACGGTGGCTGCGTAAGACGATACTGATATCGTCAATGTCGAAATAGTAATGGATTTCTTTGGCGACTTCGCTGACCAGTTCGTCCATATCCAGGCGGGAAAGCACCGCGTTGGTAATGGCAACCAGGATGCGGAAGTTATCGCGCTCCCGGCATAACAACTCATAGTCGACATTGTTGACGACGCGGCTCTGGATTTGTTCGGTGACGACAGAAACGATCTGCGTAAATGTTTGCAGACGATTGAACTCTTTTTCGCTCCAGGGACGATCGTCATAACGAATAAATTCACAGCCACCAAAAATATGCCCTTCCGCCGCCAGTGGCATCAGGCAATAGTGACCAAATTTGGGGTATAGCCCACCTGCGACCAGCTGCGGCCAGGTTTCACAAAATTCTTCGTAACTGCAATGCAGCGTATCAGGGCGCGACAAAATGCGGCGTACCCGACCGTGTGCCAGAACAGTTTCGTCTTCATATTTAATGGGGGTGTCTTTTTCACGCGATGCGTAATAAGACGCACGTTGAGTCTGCGCTTGCCACAACACAATAGCCGCGTTGTCGGCGAGCGCAGAACGCTTTACCAGTTGCGAAAGAGCCTCACACAGCGAGGCCAGATCGGGCTGCTGCAATAGTGTCCGAGTGATGTCGAACAACCCTTGCTGTCCGAGATCACTCATCGGTGTATATGACATTTTGTTCTTCCAGGAAAGCACCGCAAAGCGGTGCAAAAGGTCATTGACTAACTATAGGAGATTTAGAATTTTATTAGCATATACGCGGAAGCGGTTCGGCGTGTGGTAAATCGAGGGTTCGTTTCACACCATACAGACCGGCAAGACGAACACCTTTACGTTCCACCACTTCACCAATTAGCGCCGCGTCTTTCCCCAGTGGATGGGAATGTAACGCTGCCAGCACTTGCTCTGCTGCGTTGCGTTCAACAGCTATTACTAGTTTGCCTTCGTTGGCAAAGTTAAGGGCGTCCAGTCCCAGCAGTTCGCAAACGCCGCGCACAGCAGGTTTAACCGGCAGTGCTGATTCAGAAATTTCAATACCACAACCGCAGGCTGCCGCGAACTCATGAACCACCGCGTTTACACCACCACGGGTGGCATCACGCAGCGCTTTCACGCCGGGAATGTCACGCAGCGTCTGAATAAGCGGCGTCAGCACCGCGCAGTCGCTGACCAGTTCACCATCCAGCCCCAGTTGTTCACGCAGGTTAAGGATAGTCGCCCCGTGGTCGCCGAGTGTACCGCTAACCAGCAATACATCGCCTGCGGTTAGCGTCTGTGCGCCCCAGTGAATATTCGCCGGAATTGCGCCCATGCCAGCGGTGTTGATAAACAGTTTATCTGCCGCGCCGCGCTGCACCACTTTAGTATCGCCAGTAACGATGGCAATGCCTGCCGTGCGGGCGGTTTCTGCCATGCTGGTCACTACGGCTTTCAGTGTCTCCATCGGCAATCCTTCTTCGAGGATAAAGCCACAGGAGAGATAGCACGGAATAGCGCCACTGACCGCAACGTCATTCGCGGTGCCGCAAATCGCCAGCTTGCCGATATTACCGCCAGGAAAGAACAGCGGGTCAATGACGTAACTGTCGGTGGAGAACGCCAGACGATCGCCTTCTGCTACCAGCTGCGCCAGATCAAGACGTGCCTGGTCTTCCTGCTCTGCCAGCCACGGGTTGGCAAAGGCTTCCATAAACAGGCTGTTGATTAATTGCTGCATCGCCTGGCCGCCGCTGCCGTGGGCGAGTTGGATATTATTCACGCTTCACTCTCCTGCTGACGATACTGATACCACGCGGCGCACGCTCCTTCGGAGGAGACCATCAGTGCACCAAATGCGGTTTGAGGATTACAGGTGTTACCAAACAGCGGGCATTGATGCGGCTTACATTTGCCCGTTAATACCTCACCACAACGCGCGCGCGGGTCATCGCAGACCTGCTGCGGTGCCGGGCGGAAATGTGCTTCGGCATCGAATCGTTGATAATCCGGCGTCAGGTGCACGCCAGAAGATTCAATCACGCCTAAGCCGCGCCATTCGCTGTCGCCGTTGACACAGAACACATCGGCAATCGCCTGTTGCGCCAGCAGGTTACCGGCATCCGGTACCACCCGACGATACTGATTCTCTACCTTGCTGTGGGCCGCTATTTTCTGCTCCACCAGCATCACCACGCCTTGCAGTAGATCAAGGGGTTCGAAACCAGCGACCACCAGCGGACGATGAAAATCGCTGGCGATAAAATTATAGGCATCAGTGCCGATAACCATACTAACGTGGCCCGGCGCGAGGAACGCGTCGATACCGTTATCCGGCTGTTCCAGCAAACTGCGCAGCGTCGGGATAAGCGTAATGTGCTGGCAGAAGAAGTAAAAATTCTGCACATCACGCGCTTTCGCCTGTTGCAGAGTGATGGCGGTGGTCGGCATGGTGGTTTCAAAACCTAAGCCGAAGAACACCACTTTGCGGGTTGGATTCTCCTGCGCCAGTTTCAACGCATCCATCGGCGAGTAAACGATGCGCACATCGGCACCGCGTGCTTTTGCCTGCAACAGCGATCCCTGTTTCCCTGGTACGCGCATGGCGTCGCCAAAGGTACAGAAGATGACTTCCGGATGGCTGGCAATCTCCACGCAGGTGTCGATTCTACCCATCGGCAGTACGCACACCGGGCAACCCGGACCGTGGATAAACTCAACGTTTTCAGGCAGTAACTGGTCGAGGCCGAATTTAAAAATAGCGTGGGTATGACCACCGCACACTTCCATAATCCGCAGAGGGCGTTCGGCGGTGTAAGAGAGATGTGAAGCACGTTCGCGCAGATGCTCAATTAACTGCATCACCTGTTCCGGCGCGCGATATTCATCAACAAAACGCATTATTTTTCCTCGCCATACAACAGCGCGCCGACATCCGGCTCAACGTCAAACATGTTTTGTAAGGCGTCGAGAGTGTCGCGTGCTTCGGCTTCAGTAATTACGCTCATGGCAAAGCCAACGTGTACCAGTACCCACTGGCCCACGCGCGGCTGACCGTTTTCATCGCAGCTGCCGACTAACGTTAAATCGACATCGCGCTGAATGCCGCAGACGTCGACTTTTGCCTGGTTGCCGTCAATGGTGCGGATCTGGCCGGGAACGCCTATGCACATCGCTGTGTCTCCAGCCAGTTCAGCCACTGGTCCATCCCTTCACCGCTGGTGGCGGAAATAAGGATGATTTCAATTTCTGGATTGACTTCGCGGGCGCAGGCGATGCACTTCTCAACGTCAAAGTTGAGATACGGCAACAGGTCAACTTTGTTGAGCAGCATCAGCGAGGCGGCGGCAAACATATGCGGATATTTCAGCGGTTTGTCTTCACCTTCGGTAACGGAAAGCACCGCCACTTTGTGTTTTTCACCGAGATCGAAGCTGGCCGGGCATACGAGGTTGCCAACGTTTTCGATAAACAGAATACCGTTATCGTCCAGTGGCAGACGCGGTGCGGCGTCGGCAATCATCTGTGCGTCAAGATGGCAGCCTTTACCTGTGTTCACCTGAATCGCTGGTGTGCCGGTAGCGCGAATGCGTGCGGCATCGTTCACGGTTTGCTGGTCACCTTCAATAACCGCGCACGGAACGCTGTCTTTCAGGCGCATTAGGGTTTCCGTCAGCAGGGTGGTTTTACCGGAACCTGGGCTGGAAACCAGGTTGAGCACCAGTTGCTTGCGGGCAGCAAAGCGCGCGCGGTTGCGTTCAGCCAGACGGTTGTTTTTGTCCAGCACGTCAATTTCGACTTCCAGCATCCGACGCTGGCTCATGCCCGGTGCGTGAGTGCCCGCTTCGCCATGACCGTAATGCAGGTCGCCTTCTTCAGTCTGGCTGGGGGTAAATTCAGGCGCTTTAATGCCGGTGATTTTCATCTTCGGGCGTGCCGCCGGGGCAAATGGCGCGCTACGAAACGCGGAATGAGGGTTATGTTCATCACCCTCGATATACAGGTTGCCTTCACCGCAACCGCATGTTGTACACATCGCTCACTCCTGGTCTATTTCTATCCGCCGAATCTGTAAACCGTCGTCTGCCACAATCTGTAGCATGTCACCATGACACTGTGGACAGCGGCGGACGCGCTGGGTCAATAGCGTCACATACTGTTGGCATGTTTCACACCAGCATTCGACCTCTTGTTCTTCGAGGTGCAGTTTACAACCTTCCGCCACGCTGCCGCGGCAAACCAGATCAAAACAAAAGGCAAGAGAGCTGGTTTCGACACAAGAAAATGCGCCAATTTTGAGCCAGACCCCAGTTACGCGTTTTGCGCCGTGTTTTGCGGCCTGCTGTTCGATCAATTCCAGTGCCCATTGGCAGAGGGTTATTTCGTGCATATCACCTCCCATTAACTATTGCCAGCTACAAGCAATAATTGTGCCAGTGTTGATTATCCCTGAGGTGAATAATGTCGATGATGTCGAAATGACACGTCGACACGGCGACGAAATTCATCTTTAGCTTAAAAATCGTTTTAATAACAATAAATTAAAAATTGGCACAGAAAATGCTTAAAGCTGGCATCTCTGTTAAACGGGTAACCTGACAATGACTATTTGGGAAATAAGCGAGAAAGCCGATTACATCGCACAGCGGCATCGTCGCCTACAGGACCAGTGGCACATCTACTGCAATTCGCTGGTTCAGGGGATCACGTTATCGAAAGCGCGCCTGCATCACGCCATGAGCTGCGCGCCGGACAAAGAACTCTGTTTCGTCCTTTTTGAACATTTTCGTATTTACGTCACCCTGGCGGATGGCTTTAACAGCCACACCATCGAGTATTACGTCGAAACAAAAGAGGGCGAAGACAAACAGCGGATTGCGCAGGCGCAACTGAGCATTGACGGCATGATTGATGGCAAGGTCAACATCCGCGATCGCGAACAGGTTCTGGAACACTATCTCGAAAAAATCGCTGGCGTTTACGACAGCTTATACACCGCCATTGAAAACAATGTGCCGGTGAATTTAAGCCAACTGGTAAAGGGACAAAGCCCGGCAGCATGAGCTGAGGCTTTGCCCGTTTTGCAGGCGTTACGCCTGTTTGGGGATGGGCGTGTCGATGAGTGTCGAAAATGACATTTCATCGGCATGTTTTCGTCAAAAATGACAATCACCTGAGGAATGCCTGGTGAATCGTTTTGTAATTGCTGACTCCACGCTCTGTATCGGCTGCCACACTTGTGAGGCAGCCTGTTCAGAGACGCATCGCCAGCACGGCCTGCAATCAATGCCGCGCCTGAGAGTGATGCTGAATGAAAAAGAATCTGCGCCGCAGCTCTGTCACCACTGTGAAGATGCACCCTGCGCGGTGGTCTGCCCGGTTAACGTCATCACCCGCGTTGATGGGGCCGTGCAGTTGAATGAAAGCCTGTGCGTAAGCTGCAAGCTGTGCGGCATCGCCTGCCCGTTTGGCGCAATTGAATTTTCCGGCAGCCGTCCGCTGGATATTCCTGCAAATGCCAATACCCCGAAAGCGCCACCGGCACCGCCTGCTCCGGCGCGTATCAGTACGCTGCTTGACTGGGTGCCGGGTATTCGCGCGATCGCCGTCAAATGTGACCTTTGTAGCTTTGATGAACAAGGTCCGGCCTGCGTGCGGATGTGCCCGACCAAAGCCCTGCATCTGGTGGATAACACCGATATCGCCCGCGTCAGCAAACGTAAGCGTGAGCTGACTTTTAATACGGACTTTGGCGATCTCACCTTGTTTCAGCAGGCTCAAAGTGGAGAGGCTAAATGAGCGCAATTTCCCTGATCAATAGCGGCGTGGTGTGGTTTGTCGCCGCCGCTGTTCTGGCATTTCTCTTTTCTTTTCAAAAGACGCTAAGTGGCTGGATAGCCGGAATTGGCGGCGCGGTTGGTAGCCTGTATACGGCAGCCGCGGGCTTCACTGTGCTGACTGGCGCGGTTGGCGTGAGCGGTGCGCTGTCGCTGGTAAGCTACGATGTGCAAATCTCCCCGCTTAACGCGATTTGGCTGATTACGCTCGGTCTGTGCGGTCTGTTTGTCAGCCTCTACAACATTGACTGGCATCGCCACGCGCAGGTGAAGTGCAACGGCTTGCAGATCAATATGTTGATGGCTGCCGCCGTCTGCGCCGTCATCGCCAGCAACCTCGGCATGTTCGTGGTAATGGCCGAAGTCATGGCCTTGTGTGCGGTGTTCCTCACCAGCAACAGCAAAGAGGGCAAACTGTGGTTTGCGCTGGGGCGTCTTGGCACTCTGCTGCTGGCGATTGCTTGCTGGCTGCTGTGGCAGCGTTATGGCACGCTGGATCTGCGCCTGCTGGATATGCGTATGCAACAGCTGCCGCTCGGTTCCGATATCTGGCTGCTCGGTGTGATTGGCTTTGGCCTGCTCGCCGGGATTATTCCGCTGCACGGCTGGGTGCCGCAGGCACATGCTAACGCCTCTGCGCCAGCTGCCGCGTTGTTTTCTACGGTAGTCATGAAAATTGGCCTGCTGGGCATTTTAACCCTGTCACTGCTGGGCGGTAATGCACCGCTGTGGTGGGGGATCGTGCTGCTGGTGCTCGGCATGATCACCGCGTTTGTCGGTGGTCTGTATGCGCTGATGGAGCACAACATCCAGCGCCTGCTGGCTTACCACACCCTGGAAAATATCGGCATTATCCTGCTGGGGCTGGGCGCTGGCGTAACGGGTATCGCGCTCGAACAACCGGCGCTGATTGCTCTTGGCCTGGTCGGTGGTCTGTACCATCTGCTTAACCATAGCCTGTTCAAAAGCGTACTGTTCCTCGGGGCGGGGAGCGTCTGGTTCCGTACCGGTCATCGCGATATCGAAAAACTCGGTGGTATTGGCAAGAAAATGCCGGTTATCTCCATCGCCATGTTAGTCGGGTTGATGGCAATGGCTGCGCTGCCGCCGCTGAACGGGTTTGCCGGGGAATGGGTTATCTATCAATCCTTTTTCAAACTGAGCAATAGTGGCGCGTTTGTTGCCCGTCTGCTGGGGCCGCTGCTCGCTGTGGGTCTGGCAATTACCGGTGCGCTGGCGGTGATGTGTATGGCGAAAGTCTATGGCGTCACGTTCCTCGGCGCGCCGCGTACCAAAGAAGCCGAAAACGCCACCTGTGCGCCGCTCCTGATGAGCGTAAGCGTAGTGGCACTGGCGATTTGCTGCGTAATTGGCGGTGTTGCTGCGCCGTGGCTGCTGCCGATGCTCTCTGCTGCCATTCATCATTATGGCGATTTGCAAAGGCGACCGCCTGCCGTCACGTTCCCGCGGTGCGGCCTGGGTGTGCGGCTACGACCATGAAAAATCAATGGTGATTACCGCTCACGGTTTTGCCATGCCGGTTAAACAGGCGTTTGCGCCAGTGCTGAAACTGCGCAAATGGCTGAATCCGGTGTCGCTGGTGCCGGGCTGGCAGTGCGAAGGTAGTGCGTTGCTGTTCCGCCGGATGGCGCTGGTTGAACTGGCGGTACTGGTGGTGATTATTGTTTCACGAGGAGCCTGAGAATGAGTGTTTTATATCCGTTAATTCAGGCGCTGGTGTTATTTGCCGTTGCGCCGCTGCTCTCCGGTATTACCCGCGTGGCGCGCGCCCGTCTGCATAACCGTCGCGGGCCGGGCGTGTTGCAGGAGTATCGCGACATTATCAAACTGCTGGGCCGCCAGAGCGTTGGCCCGGATGCCTCTGGCTGGGTGTTCCGCCTGACGCCGTATGTGATGGTGGGCGTCATGCTGACTATCGCTACTGCGCTGCCGGTGGTGACCGTCGGTTCTCCGCTGCCGCAACTGGGCGATTTGATCACCTTACTGTATCTCTTCGCCATCGCGCGTTTCTTCTTTGCCATTTCCGGTCTGGATACCGGTAGCCCGTTTACCGCTATCGGTGCGAGCCGTGAAGCGATGCTTGGCGTGCTGGTCGAACCGATGTTGCTGCTTGGTCTGTGGGTTGCCGCACAGGTTGCCGGTTCCACCAACATCAGCAACATTACCGACACCGTTTATCACTGGCCGCTGAGCCAAAGCATCCCGCTGGTGCTGGCGCTCTGCACCTGTGCGTTCGCCACTTTTATCGAAATGGGCAAACTGCCGTTCGACCTGGCGGAAGCCGAGCAGGAGTTGCAGGAAGGTCCGCTCTCTGAGTATAGCGGCAGCGGCTTTGGCGTCATGAAATGGGGTATCAGCCTGAAACAGCTGGTGGTGTTGCAGATGTTCGTCGGGGTGTTTATTCCGTGGGGACAAATGGAAACCTTCACCGCCGGTGGACTGCTGCTGGCGCTGGTGATTGCCATCGTAAAACTGGTGGTCGGCGTCCTGGTTATCGCGCTGTTCGAAAACAGCATGGCCCGTCTGCGTCTTGATATTACTCCGCGCATTACCTGGGCTGGGTTTGGCTTTGCATTTTTAGCGTTCGTCTCCTTGCTGGCGGCGTGATTAAAGAGAGTTTGAGCATGTCTGAAGAAAAATTAGGTCAACATTATCTCGCCGCGCTGAATGAGGCATTTCCGGGCGTCGTGCTGGACCACGCCTGGCAGACCAAAGATCAGCTGACTATCACCGTAAAGGTGAACTATCTGCCGGAAGTGGTGGAGTTTCTCTACTACAAGCAGGGGGGCTGGCTGTCGGTGCTTTTTGGTAACGACGAACGCAAACTGAATGGTCATTACGCCGTTTATTACGTGCTGTCGATGGAGAAGGGGACTAAGTGCTGGGTAACGGTTCGCGTCGAAGTTGATGCCAACAAACCGGAGTATCCGTCCGTGACGCCGCGCGTTCCGGCGGCGGTGTGGGGCGAGCGCGAAGTGCGCGATATGTACGGTTTGATTCCGGTTGGTCTGCCGGATGAACGCCGTCTGGTGCTGCCGGATGACTGGCCGGATGAACTTTATCCGCTGCGTAAAGACAGCATGGATTATCGTCAGCGTCCGGCACCGACCACCGATGCTGAAACCTACGAGTTCATCAACGAACTGGGCGACAAGAAAAACAACGTCGTGCCGATTGGTCCGCTGCACGTCACTTCTGACGAACCGGGCCACTTCCGTCTGTTCGTCGATGGCGAAAACATTATCGACGCAGACTACCGCTTGTTCTATGTCCATCGCGGTATGGAAAAACTGGCGGAAACCCGCATGGGTTATAACGAAGTGACCTTCCTCTCTGACCGTGTGTGCGGGATCTGCGGCTTCGCCCACAGCACCGCCTACACCACGTCGGTGGAAAACGCGATGGGTATTCAGGTGCCAGAACGTGCGCAGATGATCCGCGCCATTCTGCTGGAGGTGGAACGCCTGCACTCGCATCTGCTCAACCTCGGCCTCGCCTGCCACTTTACCGGCTTCGACTCCGGCTTTATGCAGTTCTTCCGCGTGCGTGAAACCTCCATGAAAATGGCCGAGATCCTCACCGGTGCGCGTAAAACCTACGGCCTGAACCTGATCGGCGGGATTCGTCGCGATCTGTTGAAAGATGACATGATCCAGACCCGCCAGCTGGCGCAACAGATGCGTCGTGAAGTGCAGGAGCTGGTGGATGTGCTGCTGAGCACACCGAACATGGAACAGCGCACCATCGGCATTGGTCGTCTGGACCCGGAAATTGCCCGCGATTTCAGTAACGTTGGCCCGATGGTCCGCGCCAGCGGACACGCTCGCGATACCCGCGCTGATCACCCGTTTGTTGGTTATGGCCTGCTGCCAATGGAAGTCCACAGCGAGCAGGGCTGCGACGTTATTTCGCGTCTGAAAGTGCGTATCAACGAAGTCTATACCGCGCTGAACATGATCGACTACGGTCTGGATAACCTGCCGGGTGGCCCGCTGATGGTGGAAGGCTTTACCTACATTCCGCACCGTTTCGCGCTGGGCTTTGCCGAAGCGCCGCGCGGTGATGATATCCACTGGAGCATGACTGGCGACAACCAGAAGCTGTACCGCTGGCGCTGCCGTGCCGCGACCTACGCGAACTGGCCGACCCTGCGCTACATGCTGCGTGGCAACACTGTTTCCGATGCGCCGCTGATTATCGGTAGCCTGGACCCTTGCTACTCCTGTACCGACCGCATGACTGTGGTCGATGTACGTAAGAAGAAGAGCAAAGTGGTGCCGTACAAAGAACTCGAGCGCTACAGCATTGAGCGTAAAAACTCGCCGCTGAAATAAGGAATCGCCATGTTTACCTTTATCAAAAAAGTTATCAAAACCGGCACGGCGACCTCGTCTTATCCGCTGGAGCCGATTGCGGTTGATAAAAACTTCCGTGGTAAGCCAGAGCAGAACCCGCAGCAGTGCATCGGCTGCGCGGCCTGCGTCAATGCCTGCCCGTCAAACGCCTTAACGGTTGAAACTGACCTCGCCACAGGAGAGCTGGCCTGGGAGTTTAATCTCGGGCGCTGCATCTTCTGTGGACGCTGCGAAGAAGTTTGCCCGACGGCGGCGATTAAGCTGTCGCAAGAGTACGAACTGGCGGTGTGGAAGAAAGAAGACTTCCTGCAACAGTCTCGCTTCGCGCTGTGCAACTGTCGCGTCTGCAATCATCCTTTCGCCGTCCAGAAAGAGATCGACTACGCCATTGCGCTGCTTAAGCACAACGGCGACAGCCGCGCGGAAAACCACCGCGAAAGCTTTGAGACTTGCCCGGAATGTAAGCGCCAGAAATGCCAGGTGCCGTCCGACCGTATTGAACTGACTCGCCATATGAAAGAGGCCATCTGATGAGCAATTTATTAGGCCCCCGTGACGCCAACGGCATTCCGGTCCCGATGACGGTGGATGAATCCATCGCCAGCATGAAGGCGTCGTTACTGAAAAAAATCAAACGTTCTGCCTATGTTTACCGCGTGGACTGCGGCGGCTGCAACGGCTGCGAAATCGAAATTTTCGCCACTTTATCGCCGCTGTTTGATGCAGAACGCTTCGGCATTAAAGTCGTTCCTTCACCGCGTCATGCGGATATTTTACTGTTTACCGGCGCGGTCACCCGTGCAATGCGATCCCCTGCGCTGCGTGTGGGGCGGTACGGATAAAATTGTCCCTGTGGATGTTTATATCCCTGGCTGCCCGCCAACGCCTGCCGCCACGCTGTACGGCTTTGCAATGGCGCTCGGCCTGCTGGAGCAGAAAATTCACGCCCGTGGGCCGGGTGAACTGGATGAACAACCGGCGGAGATCCTGCATGGCGATATGGTGCAGCCGCTGCGCGTGAAAGTGGATCGCGAAGCACGCCGCCTGGCGGGTTATCGTTACGGTCGTCAGATTGCCGATGACTTCCTGACACAGTTAGGGCAGGGCGAAGAACAGGTTGCACGCTGGCTGGAAGCGGAAAACGATCCGCGTCTGAACGAGATTGTCAGCCATCTGAATCATGTTGTAGAAGAGGTGCGTATCCGATGAGTGAAAAGGTGGTGTTCAGTCAACTGAGCCGTAAATTTATTGATGAGAACGATGCCACGCCCGCCGAGGCGCAGCAGGTGGTCTATTACAGCCTGGCGATTGGTCACCACCTTGGGGTTATCGATTGCCTGGAAGCGGCGCTCACCTGCCCGTGGGATGAATATCTGGCATGGATTGCCACTCTGGAGGCGGGCAGTGAAGCCCGCCGCAAAATGGAAGGCGTACCGAAGTACGGTGAGATCGTCATCGACATTAACCATGTGCCGATGCTGGCCAACGCATTCGATAAAGCCCGGGCAGCGCAAACTTCGCAGCAGCAGGAATGGAGTACAATGCTGTTAAGTATGCTGCATGATATTCATCAGGAAAACGCCATCTATTTGATGGTGAGGAGATTGCGTGACTGACGTTTTACTCTGTGTTGGCAATAGCATGATGGGCGATGATGGCGCAGGTCCGCTGCTGGCGGAAAAGTGCGCCGCCGCGCCGAAAGGTAACTGGGTGGTGATTGACGGCGGTAGTGCACCGGAAAACGACATCGTCGCCATCCGTGAACTGCGCCCTACGCGGTTACTGATTGTCGACGCCACGGATATGGGGCTAAACCCCGGCGAGATCCGCATCATCGACCCGGATGATATCGCCGAGATGTTTATGATGACTACCCATAACATGCCTCTGAACTATCTTATCGACCAGTTGAAAGAAGATATTGGCGAAGTGATTTTCCTCGGCATACAGCCGGATATCGTCGGCTTTTACTACCCGATGACCCAGCCGATTAAAGATGCGGTAGAAACCGTTTATCAACGACTGGAAGGCTGGGAAGGGAATGGCGGCTTCGCGCAGTTAGCGGTGGAAGAAGAGTAGTTTTTCATTAAGGAATCAGGACAGGGATGTTCTTGATGGGGTGAACCAGCTCTGATGCCAAATGCTAAATTGCCCGATGCGCTGCGCTTATCGGGCCTTCCTGGTTCGTGCGACATGTAGGCCGGATAAGGCGTTCACGCCGCATCCGGCACTGTTACTTACTCTAAATCTTCCCCATTACTGGCAATCACTTTTTTATACCACCAGAACGATTTCTTACGTGTGCGCGTCAGCGTGCCGTTGCCTGCGTCGTCACGGTCTACGTAGACAAAACCGTAGCGTTTGCTCATTTCACCCGTAGAGGCGGAAACTAAATCAATACAGCCCCATGTGGTGTAGCCCATCAGCGGAATGCCATCTGCAATCGCTTCGCCCATTGCGCGGATATGTTCGCGTAAATAGCTGATGCGATAGTCATCGTTAATCTCGCCATTGGCAGCAAGTTCATCTTTTGCGCCGAGGCCGTTTTCCACCAGAAACAGCGGCTTCTGATAACGATCGTACATCATATTCATGGTGATACGCAGACCGAGTGGATCAATTCCCCAGCCCCAGTCGCTCACTTGCAGATACGGGTTACGCAGCGATTTCACCACGTTCGCCGCACTGCTGTTGTTGGCGTTCATCTCCGCCGAGGCGCAGCGCGAGGCGTAATAGCTGAAAGAGACAAAATCGACGGTGTTTTTCAGGATCTCATCATCGCCCAGCGCTTTATCTATGGTTACCCCTTTTTCGCGAAATACGCGGGCAGAGTAAGCCGGATACGCGCCGCGCGCCTGCACATCGATAAAAAACAGGTTTTCCCGATCTTTCTCCAGCGCCGCCCAGACATCTTCCGGTTTGCAGCTGTAAGGGTAGAAGTTGCCGCCCGCCAGCATACAGCCCACCTGATTTTGCGGGTTAACCTCATGGGCGATTTTGGCGGCTAGCGCACTGGCAACCAGCTGGTGATGCGCGGCCTGATATTTCACCTGATCCTGATTTTCACCTTCTTCAAACACCAGACCCGCGCCGGAGAACGGGCTATGCAACATAATGTTGATTTCATTGAAGGTTAGCCAGTATTTCACCAGACCATCAAATGCTTCAAAGCAGGTTCTGGCGTAGCGGCTGAAAAACTCCACCAGCTTGCGGTTACGCCAGGAGCCATATTCGGTGACCAGATGCATCGGCACATCGAAGTGGCACAACGTGACCAGCGGTTCGATACCGTACTTTTTACACTCTTCAAAGACAGAACGATAAAAAGCAATGCCCTGCTGATTGGGCGTGATTTCATCGCCCTGCGGAAAGAGACGGCTCCAGGCAATTGAGGTACGGAAAACCTTGAATCCCATCTCTGCCATCAGGGCGATATCTTCTTTATAACGATGATAAAAATCCGTCGCCTCATGGCTGGGATAAAACTCGTCATCGCGCAACTGAAAACGTTTTTCCAGCCCCAGTTTCACCGCCATTCGATGCTCGCCGTGTGGGATCATATCGACGGTGGTCAGCCCTTTTCCGCCTTCACGGAACGCACCTTCAGATTGGTTGGCGGCAAGCGCGCCGCCCCATAAAAAACCTTCTGGAAATACTGACATTTTCATCCTCAATTAAGACTTACTTCTTTGGCGACGGTCGGTTGTACGCTCTGATGCTTTCGCGCCTAGGCAGCCGCTTCCTCAACAGGAATATCCTCAAAGCCGAGCAACAGTGTGAGGATAAACGACAGCACCACCGCCAGCGCCATGACCGCGAACACCCAGACGATGCTCATTGGATTCGCCGGATCGAAGAATTGCACGCTGGTAAATAGCCCCGGCGCTGCCATTGAGTGGCTGGCAAGCCCCGCCATACCGGCAACCGCGCCGCAAATAAAACCGCTGATAAGACTGGCGATAAGCGGACGTTTCAGGCGGATCGCCACGCCGTATAACGCCGGTTCGGAAATCCCCGCCATAATGGCTGATGCCGCCGCAGCCAGCGCCGTCTGGCGCAGTTCCGGTTTTTTCGTTTTCCACGCCACCGCCAGTGATGAACCGCCCAGCGACAGGTTAGCGCCGATCTCTGACGGCATGACCATCCCTTCTTTGCCGGTTTCGGCAATGGTCTGAATGATGGTTGGCGTAAAGACGCGGTGCATCCCGGTCATTACCAGCAGAGGCCACAGCGCGCCCATAATGGCGACTGAAAGCCAGCCCAGATAACCATGAATGGTGTAAACCAGCGCCGAAATGGCGCTACCGATCCAGATACCAATCGGGCCAATCAGCAGGATTGCCAGCGGTGCGGCAATCAACACAATCAGCATTGGCTTGAGGAAGTTTTTGGTCACCGCCGGTGTAATGCGATCCACCCAGCGTTCGATATATGACAGGCACCAAGTCATCACCAGCGCCGGGATCGCTGTGTAGGTGTATTTCACCGCGGTGACCGGAATCAGGGCAAATTCGACATGTTCACCCTGGGCCGCTTTCGCCATCAGTTCAATAAAACTCGGATGTACCAGCACACCCGCGATGGCAATCGCCAGCGACATATTGGTTTTAAATTTGATGGCGGCAGATGCCGCGACCATCAGCGGCAGGAAGAAGAAAGCACCGTCACCAATCACATTCAGAATGGTTAAGGTCGGCGATCCTTTTGTCAGCACGCCGCTCATCTCGAGGATCATCGCCAGCAGTTTGACCATCGATCCGCCGATAATCGCCGGGATCAGCGGTGACATGGTGCCGATCAGCGCATCGAGGATCCCCGCACCAATGCGACGCAGCGTGAGTTTGGGTTTACCCACGGGCTGTGCGGGCTGCATATCTCCCGGCAGCAGGCTGACGACTTCCTGAAAGGCTTGTGAAACGGTATTGCCGATAATCACCTGACACTGGTTGTCACTACGTACCACGCCGAGCACGCCGGGGATGGTTTTTAACGTCGGGCTGTCGATAAGCTGGTCATCTTTGATAACAAAGCGCAAACGCGTCATACAGTGCGTGACCGCCGAGATGTTATCAACGCCGCCCAGTGCCGCTATCACCGAGCGTGCCAGCGCCGCATAATTTTTGGCCATCGGATTTTATCCTGTTATCAGTAGGGTAGATGTAGTTGTTATCAGTCGACGTAACGGAAAAATGCCGATGCTGAAACGGAATTAGGAAACCGTTTCACAAAATCATGAATACTTGTCACTAAATAAGCAAGAGAGTTAATTATTCATTTTTTATATTTGTGAAACCGGTCACCTGAATATTTTTCCCGCCGATTGCGCAAGGACAATCGGCAAACGGTGCAGTACACTGCGTTGATTGCGTGTAAAGGGATGAAAATGATGACGACGATGCTGGAAGTGGCGAAGCGCGCCGGGGTTTCAAAAGCGACCGTTTCCCGCGTGCTTTCAGGTAATGGCTACGTCAGCCAGGAGACTAAAGATCGCGTGTTTCAGGCGGTAGAAGAGAGCGGTTACCGCCCAAACTTGCTGGCGCGCAATCTGTCGGCGAAGAGTACTCAGACGCTGGGGCTGGTAGTGACCAACACGCTTTACCACGGCATTTATTTTAGTGAATTACTCTTTCATGCCGCGCGAATGGCGGAAGAGAAAGGGCGGCAGTTGCTATTGGCAGATGGTAAACACAGCGCCGAAGAAGAGCGCCAGGCGATTCAGTATCTGCTGGATTTGCGCTGCGACGCCATTATGATTTACCCGCGTTTTTTAAGCGTGGATGAGATCGATGACATCATTGACGCGCACAGTCAGCCGATAATGGTGCTTAATCGCCGCCTGCGCAAAAACAGCAGCCATAGCGTCTGGTGCGATCATAAACAGACCAGCTTTAATGCCGTGGCAGAGTTGATAAACGCCGGACATCAGGAGATTGCTTTCCTTACCGGCTCGATGGATTCCCCCACCAGCATTGAACGTCTTGCTGGGTATAAAGACGCGCTGGCGCAGCATGGTATTGCGCTCAATGAAAAACTTATCGCTAACGGTAAATGGACGCCCGCCAGCGGGGCCGAAGGGGTAGAAACGTTGCTCGAACGTGGGGCTAAATTTAGCGCGTTAGTTGCCAGTAACGACGATATGGCGATAGGTGCGATGAAAGCGTTGCACGAGCGCGGCGTAGCGGTGCCAGAGCAGGTGTCAGTTATCGGATTCGATGATATCGCAATTGCCCCCTATATCGTTCCGGCGCTCTCCAGCGTAAAAATTCCGGTGACTGAGATGATTCAGGAAATTATTGGACGGCTGATTTTTATGCTCGATGGCGGGGATTTCTCACCGCCGAAAACCTTCAGCGGAAAACTGATCCACCGCGACTCACTCATTGCTCTTTCGCGATAAACATTGTCATCACATGTCATCGTCACTAGTGTCGATGACATCTTTTTTCCTGCATTACAGAAATTAATTTCCTTAAATAACAGTGAATTAAAAACTGGCATGATTTGTGAATGTATCGGCGCATTAACTGTCATTGCTGGAGAATTTGATGAACCGTTTCATCATTGCTGACGCGAGTAAATGTATTGGTTGCCGTACCTGTGAAGTGGCGTGCGTGGTTTCTCATCAGGAAAATCAGGACTGTGCATCGCTGACCCCGGAAACATTTTTACCGCGTATCCATGTCATTAAAGGTGTGAACATTTCCACGGCGACAGTTTGCCGTCAGTGTGAAGATGCACCGTGCGCTAACGTCTGCCCGAATGGTGCTATCAGCCGTGATAAAGGGTTTGTTCATGTGATGCAGGAACGTTGCATTGGTTGCAAAACCTGCGTTGTGGCTTGCCCGTATGGCGCGATGGAAGTGGTGGTACGTCCGGTGATTCGCAACAGCGGCGCGGGGCTGAATGTACGGGCTGACAAAGCCGAAGCCAATAAATGTGACCTGTGCAACCATCGTGAAGACGGCCCGGCGTGTATGGCGGCTTGCCCGACTCATGCGCTGATTTGTGTCGATCGTAATAAACTTGAACAACTGAGTGCAGAAAAACGCCGCCGTACGGCGCTGATGTTCTAAAAATCTTACAGAACTGTTCTGGCATCAAAGGAATTCCCGGAAATATTCGTAGAATACGGAGCGGGCGGTATCGCCGACCTGTGACTGCCGGATGCGACGCTGTCGTGTCCGGCTGGGCGGGTTACGCAATTCATGATGGCGGGAATAACTCAATGGCAAAAAACACATCTTGCGGTGTCCAACTGCGTATTCGTGGCAAAGTGCAGGGCGTCGGTTTTCGTCCGTTTGTCTGGCAGCTGGCACAGCAATTAAATCTTCACGGCGATGTCTGTAATGACGGCGATGGCGTAGAAGTCCGGCTGCGGGAAGACCCGGAAACGTTTCTTGTTCAATTGCATCAGCACTGCCCGCCGCTGGCGCGTATTGATAGCGTCGAGCGTGAGCCGTACATCTGGTCACAACTGCCCACTGAGTTCACCATCCGCCAGAGCGCGGGAGGTGCCATGAATACGCAAATTGTCCCGGATGCCGCTACTTGCCCTGCTTGCCTTGCCGAAATGAATACCCCAGGCGAACGGCGTTATCGTTATCCGTTTATCAACTGTACCCACTGCGGCCCGCGTTTCACCATTATTCGCGCCATGCCTTACGACCGCCCGTTTACCGTGATGGCGGCGTTTCCGTTGTGTCCGGCTTGTGACAAAGAGTACCGCGACCCGCTCGATCGTCGCTTCCACGCCCAGCCGGTGGCCTGCCCAGAGTGTGGCCCGCATCTTGAATGGGTAAGTCATGGTGAACATGCAGAACAAGAGGCGGCATTACAGGCGGCTATCGCACAGTTAAAAATGGGCAACATTGTCGCCATCAAAGGGATTGGCGGATTTCATCTTGCCTGCGATGCACGTAACAGTAACGCGGTGGCGACACTTCGGGCGCGCAAACATCGCCCGGCGAAACCGCTGGCGGTCATGTTGCCAGTGGCTGACGGTTTACCAGACGCTGCGCGCCAGTTGCTTACCACGCCCGCCGCGCCGATTGTGCTGGTGGATAAAAAATACGTTCCTGAGCTTTGTGATGATATCGCCCCTGACCTTAACGAAGTCGGGGTAATGTTGCCTGCGAACCCGCTCCAGCATTTGCTGTTACAGGAACTGCAATGCCCGCTGGTGATGACCTCCGGCAACCTGAGCGGTAAACCACCAGCTATCAGCAACGAACAGGCGCTGGCGGATTTGCAGGGCATTGCCGACGGATTCTTGATACATAACCGCGACATCGTGCAGCGGATGGATGATTCGGTGGTGCGCGAAAGCGGCGAAATGCTGCGCCGTTCGCGGGGGTATGTGCCGGATGCGCTGGCTTTGCCTCCGAGCTTTAAAAATGTTCCGCCTGTGCTGTGTCTCGGAGCGGATCTGAAAAATACCTTCTGCCTGGTGCGCGGTGAACAAGCGGTGTTGAGTCAGCATCTGGGCGATTTAAGTGACGATGGCATCCAGATGCAGTGGCGCGAAGCGTTACGCCTGATGCAAAACATCTACGATTTTACCCCGAAATACGTTGTGCATGACGCGCATCCGGGCTATGTCTCCAGCCAGTGGGCGCGTGAAATGAATCTGCCGACGCAAACGGTACTGCATCATCATGCCCATGCAGCGGCGTGTCTGGCAGAGCATCAGTGGCCGCTGGATGGCGGTGATGTCATTGCTTTGACGCTCGACGGTATCGGTATGGGGAAGAACGGCGCTTTGTGGGGCGGCGAGTGCCTGCGGGTGAACTATCGCGAATGTGAGCACCTGGGCGGCTTGCCTGCAGTGGCGCTTCCGGGTGGCGATTTGGCAGCGAAGCAGCCGTGGCGAAACCTGCTGGCGCAGTGCCTGCGCTTTGTGCCGGAGTGGCAGAATTACCCTGAAACAGCAAGTGTGCAACAGCAAAACTGGAGCGTGCTGGCGCGGGCCATTGAGCGTGGAATTAACGCGCCGCTGGCGTCATCGTGTGGGCGGTTGTTCGATGCAGTGGCGGCGGCACTGGGCTGTGCGCCAGCCACGTTAAGTTATGAAGGTGAAGCGGCTTGTGCTCTGGAGGCGCTCGCAGCCTCATGCCACGGAGTGACGCATCCGGTGACGATGCCGCTGGTGGACAATCAACTGGATCTCGCCGCTTTCTGGCAGCAGTGGCTGAACTGGCAGGCACAGGTTAATCAACGCGCGTGGGCGTTTCATGATGCGCTGGCGCAGGGTTTTGCCGCGTTGATGCGTGAGCAGGCCACGATGCGTGGTATCACTACGCTGGTATTTAGCGGCGGGGTTATTCATAACCGTTTGCTGCGTGCTCGTCTGTCGCATTATCTCGCTGATTTCACATTGCTCTTTCCTCAGAGTTTACCGGCGGGTGATGGCGGTTTGTCTCTGGGGCAGGGGGTTATTGCTGCGGCGCGTTGGTTAGCGGGTGAAGTCCAGAACGGATAAAACGTGTTGCATTTGGACACCATTGCCGGATGCGGCGTAAACGCCTGATCCGGCCTACACATGCGTCCCCGTAGGTCGGATAAGACGCGCTAGCGTCGCATCCGACATTTTAGGCACAGTAGCCCACCTACATCGGCAATGTTTTCAACAATCCAAATGCCTCTTTCATCCGATCTTCACTGACCACAAAGGCGCGAAGCTGGTCAGCATCGTCAACACCGCGAGCCACCATTCCCTGGCGTTCGGTATTAATTTGCCAGCGTAAATCCTGACGCTGGGTTTCGCCTGCCAGATGCAGCGGTAATTCCGGCGTTTTGATTTTCACCAGCATCGTCGGTAGTTTCAGCGGCGTGTTATTGCCGAGAAGATTTTTTGCCAGCACCATCGCGCTAAGTTGAATCGGCTGCAGGAATGGCAGTACCTGACCGTTGATTTCCGCGTAATCGCCCAGCGCATAAATATCGTCATTACTGGTTTGCAGATAACTATCGACGCAAACGCCGCGATTAATCGTCAGCCCGGCGCGTCGTGCCAGGGCTGTTTCCGGGCGCAGTCCGGTGGCGGCAATTACCGCATCCACTTCGATACTACGCTGGTGGTCCAGCGTTGCCAGAATGCCAGAATCCGTTTTTTCCAGCCCCTGTAACTGAGATTTCAACAGCAGATGAACGCCCATTTCCGTCAACCGATGCTGCAAGCGGCTGCTTACTTCCGGTGGCATTAACGACGCCAGAATACTGGCAGCGTTGTCGATTAGCGTGACCGCTTTGCCTGCACGACAAAAATCCATCGCCAGTTCGCTACCAATCAAACCACCGCCAACAATCAACACGCGTCGGGCATCCCGCAGTTGCGTTTCACAGGCGCGATACTCTTGCTGACTATTTAACGTCAGCATTAACTCACGCCCAGGCACAGGCGGGACAAAGGCACTGGCACCGGTTGCCAGTACTAGCTTGTCGTATTGCCACTGATTATTCTGGCTTTTCACCACACGGGCTTCGGCATCGATATCCGTCACCCTGGTTTGTGGAAACAGGTGCAGATTAAACTGCTCGGCAAATTCACCCGCCGTCTGGCGGGTAAGGTCATCGGCACGTTGCCCCTGACTGATAACATGGCTGAGGTCAGGTTTGTTGTACTCATCCATGCTGTCGGCGGCAATCAGGGTTAATGGAATAGTGGCGTCCTGTTTGCGAATATTTTTCACCAGTTGGCGGGCGGCGAAGCCCGAACCGATGATCACAATGCCGTTACTCATTTTGCCTCCGATGCCAGTTCTTCAAAGACGTCTTTGCCGAGGGAGCATTCCGGGCAGAGGAAGTTATCCGGGACTTCACTCCACGGCGTTCCTGGCGCAACGTCCTGCATTGGCTCGCCTTTTGCCGGATCGTAAATCCACTGGCAGACGCTGCACTGCATCCGTGGGCCGAGGTCAGCCGTCGTGGTGGCAGAGGTTTCTTCTTTGACTACCTTATTCACCGTGCTCTGCGGCAGCGGCTCGAGCGCCCACTGACGGGCGATTTCGCGACCGTGTTCACGGCATAACTCCAGAGCGTCCTGGTCTGGTCGCCATTTCGCTTTCAGGCTAAGCGACATTTCGAAACCCGCATCCTGCAGGCGCGTGGAAAGACGATCCACCGCACCGCCGCTCCAGCCGTGAGAGCCGAAAGCACTGGCGCGTTTGTTACGGAAGCGTAAACCAGTCATCTCCTCCACCAGCCCGGCGATTTTCGGCATCATCACGTTATTCATCGTCGAAGTGCCGACCAGCACGCCTTTTGAGCGGAAGACATTGGTCAGGATTTCGTTTTTATCGCTTCGGGCGACGTTGAAAATTTTCACCGCCACGCGTGGGTCGGTTTCCGCAATCCCCTGGGCGATAGCGTCAGCCATCATGCGGGTGTTATTCGACATGGTGTCGTAGAAAATGGTGATTCTGTCTTCCTGATAATCAGCCGCCCATTTCAGGTACAGCTCGACAATTTGCGTCGGGTTATCGCGCCATACCACGCCGTGAGAGGTCGCTATCATATCGACTGGTAAGTTAAAGCCCAGGATCTCGGTAATTTTCGGTGTTACCAGGCGGCTGAACGGCGTCAGGATATTGGCGTAGTAACGCTGGCACTGCTCGAAAAGCTCCGTCTGATCCACTTCATCGTTGAACAGATGCTCGTCGCAGTAGTGCTGACCGAAAGCATCGTTACTGAACAGCACCGCGTCGCCTGTCAGGTAAGTCATCATGCTGTCCGGCCAGTGCAGCATTGGCGTTTCGACAAAAATGAGCTGTTTGCCGTTGCCGATATCCAGCGTGTCACCAGTTTTCACCACATTAAAATTCCACTCCGGATGATGGTGATGACCATTTATCGAGTCGATAGCGTTGGCAGTACAGTAAATCGGCGTATCGGGAATTTGCGCCATCAGTTCGGTCAGCGCCCCAGCGTGGTCCTCTTCTGCATGGTTAATCACGATGTAATCGATATCCGCCAGATCGATTTCATTACGCAGGTTCTGCACAAATTCGCGGCTGAATTTATGGTCGACGGTGTCGATCAGCACGTTTTTTTCTTCGCGGATGAGGTAGCTGTTGTAACTGCTGCCGCGCAGCGTTTTATATTCCGTACCGTGAAAATCACGCACTTCCCAGTCACGTTGACCACCCCAATGAATGTTATTTTTCACCACAATAGACATAGCAACCTCAATTTATTCAGCGTGTTCTAAAAAGATGTCTTGCTAATTGCAGATTACGTGCCAGTTTTTATCTGATTGTTTTTACTATATAAATAAAATTATGCTCATTAATGAGTAGTCAAAATGACTATCAATCAAATGGTCGATATGACAATATCTATAGTCAAATTGACAGTGAGGCAAAGATGAGTTTTTCCGTTGATGTGCTGGCGAATATCGCCATCGAATTGCAGCGTGGGATTGGTCATCAGGATCGTTTTCAGCGCCTGATCACCACGCTACGTCAGGTGCTGGAGTGCGATGCGTCTGCGTTGCTACGTTACGATTCGCGGCAGTTTATTCCGCTTGCCATCGACGGTCTGGCAAAGGGTGTACTCGGTAGACGCTTTGCGCTGGAAGGGCATCCACGGCTGGAAGCGATTGCCCGCGCCGGGGATGTGGTGCGCTTTCCCGCAGACAGCGAATTGCCCGATCCCTATGACGGTTTGATTCCTGGGCAGGAGAGTCTGAAGGTTCACGCCTGCGTTGGTCTGCCATTGTTTGCCGGGCAAAACCTGATCGGCGCACTGACGCTCGACGGGATGCAGCCCGATCAGTTCGATGTTTTCAGCGACGAAGAGCTACGGCTGATTGCTGCGCTGGCGGCGGGAACGTTAAGCAATGCGTTGCTGATTGAACAACTGGAAAGCCAGAATATGATGCCAGGCGATGCCACGCCGTTTGAAGCGGTGAAACAGACGCAGATGATTGGCTTGTCCCCTGGCATGACGCAACTGAAAAAAGAGATTGAGATTGTGGCGGCGTCCGATCTCAACGTCCTGATCAGCGGTGAGACGGGAACCGGTAAGGAGCTGGTGGCGAAAGCGATTCATGAAGCCTCGCCACGGGCGGTGAATCCGCTGGTCTATCTCAACTGTGCTGCACTGCCGGAAAGTGTGGCGGAAAGTGAGTTGTTCGGGCATGTGAAAGGAGCGTTTACTGGCGCTATCAGTAACCGCAGCGGGAAGTTTGAAATGGCGGATAACGGCACTCTGTTTCTGGATGAGATCGGCGAGTTGTCGTTGGCATTGCAGGCCAAGCTGCTGAGGGTGTTGCAGTATGGCGATATTCAGCGCGTTGGCGATGACCGTAGTTTGCGGGTCGATGTGCGCGTGCTGGCGGCGACTAACCGCGACTTACGCGAAGAGGTGCTGGCAGGGCGATTTCGCGCTGACTTGTTTCATCGCCTGAGCGTGTTTCCACTTTCGGTGCCGCCGCTGCGTGAGCGGGGCGATGATGTCATTCTGCTGGCGGGGTATTTCTGCGAACAGTGTCGTTTGCGGCTGGGGCTCTCCCGCGTGGTATTAAGTGCCGGAGCGCGAAATTTACTGCAACACTATCGTTTTCCGGGGAACGTGCGCGAACTGGAACATGCTATTCATCGGGCGGTAGTGCTGGCGAGAGCCACCCGCAACGGCGATGAAGTGATTCTTGAGGCGCAACATTTTGCTTTTCCTGAGGTGACGTTGCCGCCGCCAGAAGCGGCGGCGGTGCCCGTTGTTAAGCAAAACCTGCGTGAAGCGACAGAAGCGTTCCAGCGTGAAACTATTCGCCAGGCACTGGCACAAAATCATCATAACTGGGCTGCCTGCGCGCGGATGCTGGAAACCGACGTCGCAACCTGCATCGGCTGGCGAAACGTCTGGGAATGAAGGATTAAATAATCCCGGCCTGATAGAAATCCTGCAGGTTAATTGCGCCGGTGAGTTTGCCGTTTTCATCCACCACCGGTGCGGCAGTGATTTTGCGCTTCATCAGGATCTCTTTGGCGTCGATGGCGCGACTTTGCGCCTGTAACGTGGTGCCGCCTGTCGTCATCGCTTCATTAACTGGCGTGGTGAGTGCGCCGCCGCCTACCAGCCAGCGACGTAAATCGCCGTCGGTAAAGACGCCTTGTACCTGTTGTTGAGCGTCACATACCGCCACCAGCCCCAGACCGGTGCGGCTGAGTTCCAGCATCGCATCCATCACGCTGGCGGTTAACGCCACCTGTGGGATGGCATCGTCACGGCGCATCAGATGATGCACTTTATTCAGCAAGCGAGCGCCCTGTGCCCCGGCTGGGTGGGAGCGGGCAAAATCTTCTTCATTAAATCCGCGCGCCTGCATGACCGCCATCGCCAGCGCGTCACCCATCATCAGGGTATTGACGGTGCTGGAGGTCGGCGCAAGGTGCATCGGGCAGGCTTCGCGTTCTACGGAGATATCCAGCACCGCTTTTGCCGCCAGGCCCAGCGGTGACGTCGGTTTGCCGGTCATCGCCAGCAGCGCGATAGATTTATCTTCCAGACGCGGAATAATCAGATCCAGTTCCTTCGCGCCACCGGAGTAAGAGATAAACAGCATCACATCGCGGCTTTCAATCATCCCCAGATCGCCGTGCAGTGCTTCTGCCGGATGGACAAAAAAGCCGGTGTGCCGGTACTGGCAAGTGTTGCGGCGATTTTCTTACCAATGTGGCCCGATTTGCCAATTCCCGAAACCACCACTTTGCCTTCGCAGTGCAGGATGATATTGGCGGCGCGAACAAAATCATCGCCCAGACGTTCCGGTAAACGGCTTGCTTCCTGCAACTCCAGCATTAACGTCTGACGTCCCGCGTTCAGTAGTGCTTCACTCATTGCTCTCTCCGGTTATGATCACATCGATCCCTTTCTCTTCCAGCGCCTGACGAAACGCCGGATCGATACCTGCGTCGGTAATCAGCTTATCGACGCTTTCAAGACTGCAAACTACGTTGGGGCTTTTACGGCCAAACTTTGATGAGTCCGCCATCAAAATCACTTCGCGCGCGGCATTGCACATTGCCTTACTGACGGTATAAACCTCGTTGAAGGTGGTTACGCCCGCATTGAGATCGATGCCGTCGGTGCCCATAAACAATTTATCGAAACTGAAATGTTCGAAGGCATTCTCTGCCAGCTGTCCGTGAAATGAGGCCGATTTTTTACGAAACGTTCCGCCTGGCATCAGGATAGTTTGTTCGTTATCCAGTTCGGATAGCGCATTGACGATATGCAGGCTGTTGGTCATCACCGTGATGTTATTAAAGCGCGAGAGCAGGGGAACCATCTGCAAAACGGTACTGCCAGCATCAAGAATGATCGAATCGCCATCATGGATAAAACTAACGGCAGCTTCTGCAATCAGCTCTTTCTTGTGGGTGTTGATGAGTGTTTTATGATCGATAGGCGGATCGGATTCCTCTTTATTCAACACCACTCCGCCATAAGTACGAATGACGGTTCCGGCATGTTCCAGAATGACCAGATCTTTGCGAATGGTTGTGCCTGTGGTGTCAAAGTATTGCGCCAATTCTTCAACCGAGCATTTACCCTGCTTTTGCAGATACTCCAGAATGGCGGCCTGACGCTGACGAGGTTTCATGGGCGTGATTACCTGATTTAGGTTTCAAAATGATAACTTCGCAAGCAAGTAACATTCACAACGAAATTATCCACGTTTCAGTTTAAGCGCCAATGATAGAGCATTCTGTGATAGTGGATCATGGGGAAAGATCACATCGGGCTGTAAATCACCCGCATGCATACCGGTAATTGCGGGAATTTTTTGCGGTCGGGCGAAGACGGTCAGTCCTTTCATAAACAAGGTGTCGACGATGCGCTGCTGATCGTCCAGCGCGATGGCGACCACGACCCGCGGTTTAAAGCGCCCGCTGGAACGGCCCACGCCAACCCGCCCTTGCTGGCATAGTGTGTCGAAGGCACGGTTAAAACGAGAAATTTGCCAGCCGCCTAAGGCCAGTTGCGCACACCAGGCGATAACGGCGACGGTGATGAGTGCGGATACCATAACTTTCCCTTAATGTAGTGGCGGAAGTCCTGTATGCCTGATGAGCGTAGCGCATCAGGCATTCTATAGTCTCACGGAGATCCTTAATGGATCTCGCTGTTGATCAGAACATCACCTGACCGCCGGTGACATTGATCGACTGTCCGGTGCAGTACGACGCCTTAGGACTGGCGTAGAACAGCAGCATATTCAGCACATCTTGATAATCGCAGCCGCGTTTGAGCGGTACTTTGTCGATGTAATACTGCTCGACTTGATCCGGTTTGATACCCAGCTTGGTCGCGTATTGTGGCAACAGTGACTGGAACATCGGCGATTTCAGCAGGTTACCGAGCATCAGTGAATGCACCGTAATGCCGTACTCCGCCAGATCCAGCGCCAGTGATTGAGTCAGCCCGACGCCACCAAATTTCGCTGCGCTGTAGCCAGAGTTGTGTTTGCTGCCCACTTTGCCGGATTTCGAGTTGATCTGAATAATGCGACCCTGAATCCCGTCGCGGATCATCAAACGCGAAAATTCACGGGCACACAGGAAATAACCCACCAGATTCACTTGTAGCGAACGGTCAAAATCGCCGAGCTGGAAGTCGCTGATAAAGGCTGCTTTTGCTATTCCGGCGCTATAGACCAGCAAATCCACGCGACCAAAGATTTCATCTACCCCACGAGAGAGCGCCAGAACGCTTTGCTCGCTAGTGGCGTCAGCACCAAAACCGTACGCCATACTTTCACCATATTCGGCGTTAATTTCTTGTGCCACATTTGCGGCTTTGTCGCTCTGAATATCGACAACCGCGACGCGATACCCCTCGGCAACCAGACCGTGGCACAGGAACGCGCCTAAGGTTTGCCCACCACCGATGACAACGGCAACCTGATTCATTTTTTACTCCTTAACAGATTCAAACTTCAAAACCGATCCCGGCGCGATATCGTCGGGTACAGGGCCTGCCACATGGACAGTGCCCGGAAATTCCGCTTCGTTTAAACCATCGAAGCGCAGGGTGACATGACCCAGTTCGCGAAGGTTGTCTTCCGCCACACTGCCAACAGCGGTCACCGGATAGCGATGCTGCCCGAGCGTAAATTGCAAACCGGGATGGAGTGCACCTTTCAACTCGCCGTGGCAATGAATGAAGCAATACTCTTCGAGGTCCGCTGGCGCGCCTTCACGAAAGGTGATGAGCATCTGGTCGCTGAGGGCGTCAGTGGCACTCGCGCCGATACGGGTGATGGTGGTCTTATAAATAACGGTCATGTTTCAGCCTCTATTGATAGATAAAACCGGAGACAAACCAGGCGATCAGTACAGTCGGTGCGCCGGTTAAAAAGCGGCTCACCAGTACAGAAGGGACACCGACGCGAACCGTGTCCTGACGGGCTTCCGCCAGCGACAAACCGACCGGGATGAAGTCGCAGGCCGCCTGCGCGTTGATGGCAAACAGTGCCGGTAAAGCCAGATGCGGCGGAATATTGCCGAGACCAATCTGCACGCCAATCAATACGCCGATAACCTGTGCGATAACTGCGCCTGGGCCGAGGAAAGGTGAAAGCAGTGGGAAGGAGCAGATGAGCGCCAGCATGACCAGACCCAGTGGATGGCTCGCCAGCGGAGCAAGACCGTGGGCAATCCAGTCACCAAGGCCAGAAGCCATAATGATGCCAATGAGCGCCGAGACGAATGCCATAAACGGCAGAATGGTTTTTAATACAGTGTCGATGGTGTCACGACCAGATTGAAACAGCACCGCAACGGCGGACCCCATGCCCATTCCCACCTTCGCCAGTAAACCATCGCTTTGTTCGGTGATTTTCTTACTGGTGTCATAGTCACGTCCCACGGAAGAGGGTTGTGGTGTCGCATCACCCACTACAGTGATGTTTTCTTCTTTTACGCCAGAGACATAAATATCTTCCACAATGTACTGCGCCAGCGGACCGGACTTGCCCGTCGAGTGGATATTAATGGTGGGAATACGTCGTTTCGGATAGATGCCGCAGCGTAATGTGCCGCCACAGTCGATTACCGCGACACCAATTTCCGCCTCCGCGGGTTCACCTTCTTTAAATCCGTCAATAGCCTGCCAGCCAGTAAGTTGTGCCAGTTTGTCAACAATCGCAGGCCGGGTACCGGCGGTGATATAGACGATTTTTTTGCCCGGCGTGGCTTCCAGCTCAAGCGGCCGCCCCAGCCACCCGTTCCTTTTTCGATCCGAATACACGTCATGATGTTGCTCCTGCCAGGTGAACTTTTTGTTCAAGTTGAATGCCCATCTTTTTCTCAAAAATGGCGGTGGTCAGATCGGTCACCCAGCCGCGAAAGAAGTTGGTGACCAGACCAACCAGCAGATAGCTCACCGCCAGTGGGCCAAGTGGCAGGTTCAGCGTTGTCAGACCGCTGGCAATGCCAAGATAAACAAACAGTTCGCCAGGGTTGATATGGGGAAAGAGGCCATTCATTGAGTGGCAGCTATAAGAGGCCGCCGCGTAGTAGCTGGGTTTGTACTTTTCCGGCATAAAGCGACCCAGGCTTAAGGTCATCGGATTGCAAAAGACAAACGTGCCAATGCACGGTAGCAGCAGGTAACGGGAAACAGGGTTACCGGCGCAACGTTGAGCAAAACGTTCAATACGATGCTGACCGATAAAATTAATCAGTGCGTTCATGATAACCAGCAGGCTAATCAACAGCGGAAGAATGCCGGTCACCATCCCGGTAAACACCTCTCCGCCCTTTTGGAACAGCCCGATAAACCACTCTGCACCATGAGTAATGGTTTCTATCATTGTTCTCTCCTTCAGGATTTATTGTTTTATTACCAAACGGCAACCTAATCTAATCAGATTGAAAGATTTAAAAGTGTTATTTTGATCTAAAGATGAAAGATAAATATTTTAATTTGAAAGTTTGAGTAAAAGGATAGCGAGGGGAATGAGTTGAGTTATGTAAAGTCCGTATCGGGCAGTGACTACCGCTTCCTTGTGCGGGGCGTGATGCTTTACCATACTTGCCCCTGGTTGAATCTGTTAAATGGCCCCCTCATGTTCAAGCGTCGTTATGTAACATTGCTTCCCCTTTTTGTGTTGCTTGCCGCCTGTAGCAGCAAGCCAAAACCTACTGAGACTGAAACGACCACCGGAACGCCGTCTGGCGGCTTCCTGCTTGAGCCGCAGCACAATGTGATGCAGATGGGCGGCGATTTCGCTAATAACCCGAATGCCCAGCAGTTCATCGACAAAATGGTGAACAAACACGGTTTCGATCGTCAGCAGTTGCAGGAAATTCTCTCCCAGGCGAAGCGTCTGGATTCGGTACTGCGGCTGATGGATAACCAGGCACCAACCACATCGGTGAAACCGCCATCAGGTCCGAACGGCGCATGGCTGCGTTATCGCAAAAAATTTATTACGCCGGACAACGTGCAGAACGGTGTGGTTTTCTGGAATCAGTATGAAGATGCGTTGAATCGCGCGTGGCAGGTGTATGGCGTACCGCCGGAAATTATCGTCGGGATTATCGGCGTTGAAACCCGCTGGGGGCGCGTGATGGGGAAAACTCGCATCCTCGATGCGCTGGCAACGCTGTCATTTAACTACCCACGCCGCGCGGAGTATTTCTCTGGCGAGCTGGAAACCTTCCTGCTGATGGCGCGCGACGAGCAGGACGATCCGCTCAATCTGAAAGGTTCCTTTGCCGGGGCGATGGGCTACGGACAGTTTATGCCGTCGTCTTACAAACAATATGCGGTAGATTTCAGCGGCGACGGGCATATCAACCTGTGGGATCCGGTTGATGCGATCGGTAGCGTGGCGAACTATTTCAAAGCGCACGGCTGGGTGAAAGGCGATCAGGTCGCGGTAATGGCAAACGGTCAGGCTCCAGGCTTGCCAAATGGCTTCAAAACCAGGTACAGCATTTCGCAGCTTGCCACGGCAGGTTTAACGCCACAGCAGCCGCTGGGCAACCATCAACAAGCCAGCCTGCTGCGTCTGGATGTCGGTACCGGTTACCAGTACTGGTACGGTCTGCCGAACTTCTACACCATTACCCGTTATAACCACAGCACCCATTACGCAATGGCGGTCTGGCAGTTAGGACAAGCCGTGGCGCTGGCGCGCGTGCAGTAACTATTTGCAAGAGGGGGGCGTGAGCTTCCCTCTGGCTAATCAGCTTTTTTCTGAATCCTCCTCGTAAAATTGCAACGCCAACACCATCTTCCTGACGAAAGTGCTATCTTGTCCGGCATAAATTTTTGACTGACAGAGGTTGTGATGACTGACAGTGAACTGATGCAGTTAAGTGAACAGGTTGGGCAGGCGCTGAAAGCCCGTGGCGCAACCGTAACAACTGCCGAGTCTTGTACCGGTGGTTGGGTAGCGAAAGTGATTACCGATATTGCCGATAGCTCCGCCTGGTTTGAACGCGGATTTGTCACCTACAGTAACGAAGCCAAAGCGCAGATGATCGGCGTACGCGAAGAGACGCTGGCGCAGCATGGCGCGGTGAGTGAACCCGTCGTGGTGGAAATGGTGATAGGCGCACTGAAAGCGGCTCGTGCTGATTATGCCGTGTCTATTAGTGGTATCGCCGGGCCGGATGGCGGCAGTGAAGAGAAGCCTGTCGGCACCGTCTGGTTTGCTTTTGCCACTGCCCGCGGTGAAGGCATTACCCGGCGGGAATGCTTCAGCGGCGACCGTGATGCGGTGCGTCGTCAGGCTACTGCGTATGCATTGCAGACCTTGTGGCAACAATTTCTACAAAACACTTGATACTGTATGAGCATACAGTATAATTACTTCAACAGAACATATTGACTATCCGGTATTACCCGGCATGACAGGAGTAAAAATGGCTATCGACGAAAACAAACAGAAAGCGTTGGCGGCAGCACTGGGCCAGATTGAGAAACAATTTGGTAAAGGCTCCATCATGCGCCTGGGTGAAGACCGTTCCATGGATGTGGAAACCATCTCTACCGGTTCGCTTTCACTGGATATCGCGCTTGGGGCAGGTGGTCTGCCGATGGGCCGTATCGTCGAAATCTACGGACCGGAATCTTCCGGTAAAACCACGCTGACGCTGCAGGTGATCGCCGCAGCGCAGCGTGAAGGTAAAACCTGTGCGTTTATCGATGCTGAACACGCGCTGGACCCAATCTACGCACGTAAACTGGGCGTCGATATCGACAACCTGCTGTGCTCCCAGCCGGACACCGGCGAGCAGGCACTGGAAATCTGTGACGCCCTGGCGCGTTCTGGTGCAGTAGACGTTATCGTCGTTGACTCCGTGGCGGCACTGACGCCGAAAGCGGAAATCGAAGGCGAAATCGGCGACTCTCACATGGGCCTTGCGGCACGTATGATGAGCCAGGCGATGCGTAAGCTGGCGGGTAACCTGAAGCAGTCCAACACGCTGCTGATCTTCATCAACCAGATCCGTATGAAAATTGGTGTGATGTTCGGTAACCCGGAAACCACTACCGGTGGTAACGCGCTGAAATTCTACGCCTCTGTTCGTCTCGACATCCGTCGTATCGGCGCGGTGAAAGAGGGCGAAAACGTGGTGGGTAGCGAAACCCGCGTGAAAGTGGTGAAGAACAAAATCGCTGCACCGTTTAAACAGGCTGAATTTCAGATCCTCTACGGCGAAGGTATCAACTTCTACGGCGAACTGGTTGACCTGGGCGTAAAAGAGAAGCTGATCGAGAAAGCAGGCGCGTGGTACAGCTACAAAGGTGAGAAGATCGGTCAGGGTAAAGCGAATGCAACTGCCTGGCTGAAAGATAACCCGGAAACCGCGAAAGAGATCGAGAAGAAAGTACGTGAGTTGCTGCTGAGCAACCCGAACTCAACGCCGGATTTCTCTGTAGATGACAGCGAAGGCGTAGCAGAAACTAACGAAGATTTTTAATCGTTCGTTATTGATGATAATAGATAATGTGTGCACGGACGGTCCCCTCGCCCCTTTGGGGAGAGGGTTAGGGTGAGGGGAACAGGCCAGCACTGGCGTGAAAAATTACTCTCACCTCGATCCTCTAACGAATTGGGCCTGCGGGAACATTCTGCACACTCATTGACTATTAAATCTGTTTATCAGCAAAACCTGGGTCGCATCTGCGGCCCTTTTGCTTTTTTAAGTTGTAAGGATATGCCATGACAGAATCAACGTCCCGTCGCCCGGCATATGCTCGCCTGTTGGATCGTGCGGTACACATTCTGGCGGTGCGCGATCACAGTGAGCAAGAACTGCGACGTAAACTCGCGGCACCGATTATGGGCAAAAATGGCCCAGAAGAGATTGATGCTACGGCAGAAGATTACGAGCGCGTTATTGCCTGGTGCCATGAACATGGCTATCTCGATGACAGCCGATTTGTTGCGCGCTTTATCGCCAGCCGTAGCCGCAAAGGTTATGGACCTGCACGTATTCGTCAGGAACTGAATCAGAAAGGTATTTCCCGCGAAGCGACAGAAAAAGCGATGCGTGAATGTGACATCGACTGGTGCGCACTGGCGCGCGATCAGGCGACGCGAAAATATGGTGAACCTTTGCCAACTGTCTTTTCAGAAAAAGTTAAGATCCAGCGTTTTCTGCTCTATCGTGGCTATCTGATGGAAGATATCCAGGATATTTGGCGAAATTTTGCCGACTGAACGCATACGGTATTTTACTTCCCAGTCAAGAAAACTTATCTTATTCCCACTTTTCAGTTACCAGCCCGGCGGTTAAGACACGCTGGAGCTGGTGGCGATATTTCGTTAGCTTGATTTCAGGATAATTATGAGCAAGAGCACCGCTGAGATCCGTCAGGCGTTTCTCGACTTTTTCCATAGTAAGGGACATCAGGTAGTTGCCAGCAGCTCCCTGGTACCCCATAACGACCCAACTTTGTTGTTTACCAACGCCGGGATGAATCAGTTCAAGGATGTGTTCCTTGGGCTCGACAAGCGTAATTATTCCCGCGCTACCACTTCCCAACGCTGCGTGCGTGCGGGTGGTAAACACAACGACCTGGAAAACGTCGGTTACACCGCGCGTCACCATACCTTCTTCGAAATGCTGGGCAACTTCAGCTTCGGCGACTATTTCAAACACGATGCCATTCAGTTTGCATGGGAACTGCTGACCAGCGAAAAATGGTTTGCCCTGCCGAAAGAGCGTCTGTGGGTTACCGTCTATGAAAGCGACGACGAAGCCTACGAAATCTGGGAAAAAGAAGTCGGGATCCCGCGCGAACGTATTATTCGCATCGGCGATAACAAAGGTGCGCCATACGCATCTGACAACTTCTGGCAGATGGGTGACACTGGTCCGTGCGGCCCGTGCACCGAAATCTTCTACGATCACGGCGACCACATTTGGGGTGGCCCTCCGGGAAGTCCGGAAGAAGACGGCGACCGCTACATTGAGATCTGGAACATCGTCTTCATGCAGTTCAACCGCCAGGCAGATGGCACGATGGAACCGCTGCCGAAGCCGTCTGTAGATACCGGTATGGGTCTGGAGCGTATTGCTGCGGTGCTGCAACACGTTAACTCTAACTATGACATCGACCTGTTCCGCACGTTGATCCAGGCGGTAGCGAAAGTCACTGGCGCGACCGATCTGAGCAATAAATCGCTGCGCGTAATCGCTGACCACATTCGTTCTTGTGCGTTCCTGATCGCGGATGGCGTAATGCCGTCCAATGAAAACCGTGGTTATGTACTGCGTCGTATCATTCGTCGCGCAGTGCGTCACGGCAATATGCTCGGCGCGAAAGAAACCTTCTTCTACAAACTGGTTGGTCCGCTGATCGACGTTATGGGCTCTGCGGGTGAAGACCTGAAACGCCAGCAGGCGCAGGTTGAGCAGGTGCTGAAGACTGAAGAAGAGCAGTTTGCCCGTACTCTGGAGCGCGGTCTGGCGTTGCTGGATGAAGAGCTGGCAAAACTTTCTGGTGATACGCTGGATGGTGAAACGGCTTTCCGTCTGTACGACACCTATGGCTTCCCGGTTGACCTGACGGCTGATGTTTGTCGTGAGCGCAACATCAAAGTTGACGAAGCTGGTTTTGAAGCAGCAATGGAAGAGCAGCGTCGTCGCGCGCGCGAAGCCAGCGGCTTTGGTGCCGATTACAACGCAATGATCCGTGTTGATAGTGCATCTGAATTTAAAGGCTATGACCATCTGGAACTGAACGGCAAAGTGACCGCGCTGTTTGTTGATGGTAAAGCGGTTGATGCCATCAATGCAGGCCAGGAAGCTGTGGTCGTGCTAGATCAAACACCATTCTATGCGGAATCCGGCGGTCAGGTTGGTGATAAAGGCGAACTGAAAGGCGCTAACTTCTCCTTCGCGGTGGAAGATACGCAGAAATACGGCCAGGCGATTGGTCACATCGGTAAACTTGCTGCGGGTTCTCTGAAAGTGGGCGACGCTGTGCAGGCTGATGTTGATGAGGCTCGTCGCGCCCGTATTCGTCTGAATCACTCCGCAACGCACCTGATGCACGCTGCGCTGCGCCAGGTTCTGGGGACTCATGTATCGCAGAAAGGTTCACTGGTTAACGACAAGGTGCTGCGCTTCGACTTCTCACACAACGAAGCGATGAAACCGGAAGAGATTCGTGTGGTCGAAGACCTGGTGAACGCACAGATTCGTCGCAATTTGCCGATCGAAACCAACATCATGGATCTCGAAGCGGCGAAAGCGAAAGGTGCGATGGCGCTGTTCGGCGAGAAGTATGATGAGCGTGTACGCGTGCTGAGCATGGGCGATTTCTCCACCGAGCTGTGTGGCGGTACTCACGCCAGCCGCACTGGTGATATTGGTCTGTTCCGCATCATCTCTGAATCGGGTACTGCTGTAGGCGTTCGTCGTATCGAAGCGGTAACCGGAGAAGGCGCTATCACCACCGTTCATGCAGACAGCGATCGCTTAAGCGAAGTCGCGCATCTGCTGAAAGGCGATAGCAATAATCTGGCGGATAAAGTGCGCTCAGTACTGGAACGTACGCGTCAGTTAGAAAAAGAACTACAACAGCTTAAAGAACAAGCTGCCGCACAGGAGAGCGCAAATCTTTCCAGTAAGGCAATTGATGTTAATGGTGTTAAGCTGTTGGTTAGCGAGCTTAGCGGTGTTGAGCCGAAAATGTTGCGTACCATGGTTGACGATTTAAAAAATCAGCTGGGGTCGACAATTATCGTGCTGGCAACGGTAGCCGAAGGTAAGGTTTCTCTGATTGCAGGCGTATCTAAGGACGTCACAGATCGTGTGAAAGCAGGGGAACTGATTGGTATGGTCGCTCAGCAGGTGGGCGGCAAGGGTGGTGGACGTCCTGACATGGCGCAAGCCGGTGGTACGGATGCTGCGGCCTTACCTGCAGCGTTAGCCAGTGTGAAAGGCTGGGTCAGCGCGAAATTGCAATAATATAAGCGTCAGGCAATGCCGTGGACTCGCTTCACGGCATTCGCATTAACGCTATCGACAACGATAAAGTCAGGTTGAAGTTGTGTATATCGGCTAAACTTAGGTTTAACAGAATGTAATGCCATGACTGCTTACATGTAATGTGTTTGTCATTGCTTACTTTTTGGCGTTATATGATGGATAATGCCGGGATACAGAGAGACCCGACTCTTTTAATCTTTCAAGGAGCAAAGAATGCTGATTCTGACTCGTCGAGTTGGTGAGACCCTCATGATTGGGGATGAGGTCACCGTGACAGTTTTAGGGGTGAAGGGCAACCAGGTACGTATTGGCGTAAATGCCCCGAAGGAAGTTTCTGTTCACCGTGAAGAGATCTACCAGCGTATCCAGGCTGAAAAATCCCAGCAGTCCAGTTACTAATCTTTCCGCGTCTCATCTTTATCGGTGAGACGCACCCTCAAAATTTCTCCTTCACTCTATAGTCTTTTCGCTTTACTCCCGTTCATTCAACTTAAGTCTCCATTTTTTTGCATTACTGCTATCTGCCAGACCTCCGTTTTTCTGTAGATAAAACACTCTTTGACGTTTTTACAGACTAATTGAGCGTGAAGTGTGCAAACGATAAAAGTGTGGGAAAAATTGTTTGACTTATAAGTCTCAGAAAGTAATATGTGCGCCACGCAGCGACGATGAGCGATAAACAAGTTCTTCGAAGCACTCGTAAGAGGCGTGTGGTGAGGTGGCCGAGAGGCTGAAGGCGCTCCCCTGCTAAGGGAGTATGCGGTCAAAAGCTGCATCCGGGGTTCGAATCCCCGCCTCACCGCCATTTGCATCCGTAGCTCAGCTGGATAGAGTACTCGGCTACGAACCGAGCGGTCGGAGGTTCGAATCCTCCCGGATGCACCATATTCTACGTACTTTCAGCGATGAAGGTATGGAAGAGGTGGCGGTATAACCGCAGGCACTAGGGAGGATAACGTTGCTTTAGCAACGACCCGAAGGGCGAGCCGCAAGGCGAGTAATCCTCCCGAATGCACCATCTCTTACTTGATACGGCTTTAGTAGCGGTATCAAAAAATCTGCAGTAAAGTAAGTTTCCCGATGCATCCGTAGCTCAGCTGGATAGAGTACTCGGCTACGAACCGAGCGGTCGGAGGTTCGAATCCTCCCGGATGCACCATATTCTCCGAAATCTTCAGCAATGAAGGTATCGAAGAGGTAGCGGAATTAACCGCAGGCACCAGGGATGATAACGTTGCTTTAGCAACGGCCCGAAGGGCGAGCCGCAAGGCGAGTAATCCTCCCGGATGCACCATCTCTTACTTGATATGGCTTTAGTAGCGATATCAATATCAGCAGTAAAATAAATTTTCCCGATGCATCCGTAGCTCAGCTGGATAGAGTACTCGGCTACGAACCGAGCGGTCGGAGGTTCGAATCCTCCCGGATGCACCATATTCTCCGTAACCTTCAGCAATGAAGGTATCGAAGAGATAGCGGTATTAACCGCAGGCACCAGGGAGGATAACGTTGCGTCAGCAAGGCCCGAAGGGCGAACGCCAGTGAGTCATCCTCCCGGATGCACCATCTTCTCCCAAAAATTTCCTTCAAAAATATCTCATTTCTAAATAACTACTTTATCCATTTCCTGAATTTTCTTCTCCTTCGCCATCAGCGACAAAATCAAGCAATTACGCTAAAGTAGCGTCATATTTTTCGACTTGCGAGAAGACCATGTACGAGCGTTATGCAGGTTTAATTTTTGATATGGATGGCACAATCCTGGATACGGAGCCTACGCACCGTAAAGCGTGGCGCGAAGTATTAGGGCACTACGGTCTTCAGTACGATGTTCAGGCAATGATTGCGCTTAATGGATCGCCCACCTGGCGTATTGCTCAGGCAATTATTGAGCTGAATCAGGCCGATCTCGACCCGCATGCGTTAGCGCGTGAAAAAACAGAAGCAGTAAGAAGTATGCTGCTGGATAGTGTCGAGCCGCTTCCTCTTGTTGAAGTGGTGAAAAGTTGGCATGGTCGTCGCCCAATGGCTGTAGGAACGGGGAGTGAAAGCGCCATCGCTGAGGCATTGCTGGCGCACCTGGGATTACGCCGTTATTTTGACGCCGTCGTCGCTGCTGATCACGTCAAACACCATAAACCCGCGCCAGACACATTTTTGTGCGCGCAGCGTATGGGCGTGCAACCGACGCAGTGTGTGGTCTTTGAAGATGCCGATTTCGGTATTCAGGCGGCCCGTGCAGCAGGCATGGACGCCGTGGATGTTCGCTTGCTGTGAGTGAAGCGTTATCGCTTTTCTCGTTGTTTGCCCGTAGTTTTCTCAGCGCTACACTATTACCCGGCAACTCCGAAGTCGTGCTGGTGGCAATGTTGCTTTCCGGGATCAGTTATCCCTGGGTTTTAGTTTTAACAGCAACAATGGGTAATAGCCTTGGAGGGTTAACTAACGTTATCCTTGGGCGTTTCTTTCCATTGCGTAAAACATCGCGCTGGCAAGAGAAAGCTACTGGCTGGCTGAAACGCTATGGTGCAGTCACGCTATTATTAAGCTGGATGCCCGTGGTTGGCGATTTACTGTGTCTGTTAGCGGGATGGATGCGCATCTCGTGGGGACCGGTAATCTTTTTTTTGTGCCTTGGTAAAGCGTTACGCTATGTTGCAGTTGCAGCAGCTACCGTTCAGGGCATGATGTGGTGGCACTAATTGTAGGCCTGCACATATGGTCACCATTACAGTTATGCTAATTAAAACGATTTTGACAGGCGGGAGGTCAATTTGATCCCGGACGTATCACAGGCGCTGGCCTGGCTGGAAAAACATCCTCAGGCGTTAAAGGGGATACAGCGTGGGCTGGAGCGCGAAACTTTGCGTGTTAATGCTGATGGCACACTGGCAACAACAGGTCATCCTGAAGCATTAGGTTCCGCACTGACGCACAAATGGATTACTACCGATTTTGCGGAAGCATTGCTGGAATTCATTACACCAGTGGATGGTGATATTGAACATATGTTGACCTTTATGCGCGATCTGCATCGTTATACGGCGCGCAATATGGGCGATGAGCGGATGTGGCCGTTAAGTATGCCATGCTACATCGCAGAAGGTCAGGACATCGAACTGGCACAGTACGGCACTTCTAACACCGGACGCTTTAAAACGCTGTATCGTGAAGGGCTGAAAAATCGCTACGGCGCGCTGATGCAAACCATTTCCGGCGTGCACTACAATTTCTCTTTGCCAATGGCATTCTGGCAAGCGAAGTGCGGTGATATCTCGGGCACTGATGCCAAAGAGAAAATTTCTGCGGGCTATTTCCGCGTTATCCGCAATTACTATCGTTTCGGTTGGGTCATTCCTTATCTGTTTGGTGCATCTCCGGCGATTTTTTCTTCTTTCCTGCAAGGAAAACCAACGTCGCTGCCGTTTGAGAAAACCGAGTGCGGTATGTATTACCTGCCGTATGCGACCTCTCTTCGTTTGAGCGATCTCGGCTATACCAATAAATCGCAAAGCAATCTTGGTATTACCTTCAACGATCTTTACGAGTACGTAGCGGGCCTTAAACAGGCAATCAAAACGCCATCGGAAGAGTACGCGAAGATTGGTATTGAGAAAGACGGTAAGAGGCTGCAAATCAATAGCAACGTGCTGCAAATTGAAAACGAACTGTATGCGCCGATTCGTCCAAAACGCGTTACCCGCAGCGGCGAGTCACCTTCTGATGCGCTGTTACGTGGCGGCATTGAATATATTGAAGTGCGTTCGCTGGACATCAACCCGTTCTCGCCGATTGGTGTAGATGAACAGCAGGTGCGATTCCTCGACCTGTTTATGGTCTGGTGTGCGCTGGCTGATGCACCGGAAATGAGCAGTAGCGAACTTGCCTGTACACGCGTTAACTGGAACCGGGTGATCCTCGAAGGTCGCAAACCGGGCCTGACGCTGGGTATCGGCTGCGAAACCGCGCAGTTCCCGTTACCGCAGGTGGGTAAAGATCTGTTCCGCGATCTGAAACGCGTCGCGCAAACGTTGGATAGCATTAACGGCGGCGAAGCGTATCAGAAAGTGTGTGATGAACTGGTCGCCTGCTTCGATAATCCCGATCTGACTTTCTCTGCCCGTATCTTAAGGTCTATGATTGATACTGGTATTGGCGGAACAGGCAAAGCGTTTGCAGAAGCCTACCGTAATCTGCTGCGTGAAGAGCCGTTGGAAATTCTGCGCGAAGAGGATTTTGTAGCCGAGCGCGAGGCATCTGAACGCCGTCAGCAGGAAATGGAAACCGCTGATACCGAACCGTTTGCGGTGTGGCTGGAAAAACACGCCTGACAGAAAAGAAAAAGGCCACTCGTGAGTGGCCAAAATTTCATCTCTGAATTCAGGGATGATGATAACAAATGCGCGTCTTTCATATACTCAGACTCGCCTGGGAAGAAAGAGTTCAGAAAATTTTTAAAAAAATTACCGGAGGTGGCTAAATGCCGTTGTTAGATAGCTTCACAGTCGATCATACCCGGATGGAAGCGCCTGCAGTTCGGGTGGCGAAAACAATGAACACCCCGCATGGCGACGCAATCACCGTGTTCGATCTGCGCTTCTGCGTGCCGAACAAAGAAGTGATGCCAGAAAGAGGGAGCCATACTCTGGAGCACCTGTTTGCTGGTTTTATGCGTAACCATCTTAACGGTAATGGTGTAGAGATTATCGATATCTCGCCAATGGGCTGCCGCACCGGTTTTTATATGAGTCTGATTGGTACGCCAGATGAGCAGCGTGTTGCTGATGCCTGGAAAGCGGCAATGGAAGACGTGCTGAAAGTGCAGGATCAGAATCAGATCCCGGAGCTGAACGTCTACCAGTGTGGCACTTACCAGATGCACTCGTTGCAGGAAGCGCAGGATATTGCGCGTAGCATTCTGGAACGTGACGTACGCATCAACAGCAACGAAGAACTGGCACTGCCGAAAGAGAAGTTGCAGGAACTGCACATTTAGTCAGTAAACTATCTTCACAATTAATTGAAAAAAGCCAGTTCAAATGAACTGGCTTAGTTGTACTTAGTGCGCACCACCTCCGCCGCCACCTGCGCCAAAGGGCGGTTTAGCAAACCACACCAGCCCCAGCAGGACGAGGAATATCCCGGCTGACATCCAGAAGATCTCATTGGCGGAAATAATCAGCCCCTGATTAGTGATCTGCTGGGCAATCCAGCCTGATGCCTGCTGTTGCGTCATCCCAAGCCCTTCCAGTTGACTGTACATCGCCTGGGCATTCGGGTTGAACGGGTTTACCGACTCAGTCAACTGCGCATGGTGCATCGACTCGCGGTTGGTCCACATGGTCGTGGTTATCGACGTGCCGATAGACCCCGCCAGCGTTCGCGTAAAGTTAGAGAGGCTCGATGCCGCCGCCAGTCGTTCCGGTGGCAAACCAGACAGCGTAATGGTGGTCAGCGGCATAAAGAAGCAGGCCACCGCAACCCCCTGGATAAACTGCGGCCAGGCCGACGCGCCAAAATCCATACCTGGTTCAAAGGTATAGGCACGCCAGTAGAAGCAGACGACATACATAATAAAGCTGAAGGTTACCAGCCGCCGCATATCCAGTTTATGCGCGAAGCGGCCGATAATCGGCGACAGGATCACCGGAATAATCCCTACCGGCGCAGAGGCCAAACCTGCCCAGGTCGCCGTGTAACCGTAGACCTCCTGCAACAACTGCGGCAGCAGAACAATCGCGCCGAAGTAGAGCATATACGCGAGGCTGATACACAAGCAGCCGATGGTGAAGTTGCGCGACTTAAACAACGACAGATCGACTATCGGGTTATCGTCGGTCAGCTCCCAGACAATCAGGAAGCAGATAGCCACCACCGCCACCACCGCCACCACCGCCACCACGGTAAGAATGATAATTTCCTGTGATGAAAACCAGTCCAGCTCTTTACCGCGGTCGAGCATAATCTGCAGGCTACCGATACCAATAACCAGCAGTGCCAGCCCCACGGCATCAATCCGCCGCCGTTCGGTGCGGGTTTCGCGTCCGCGCAGGGTTTGCAGTGTCATCAACACCACCGCCACGCCAATTGGCACGTTGATGAAGAATATCCAGCCCCAGTGGTAATTATCGCTGATATAACCGCCGAGGATTGGGCCGCAAATTGGCGCGACAATCACCGTCATCGACCACAACGCCAGCGCGATTGAGCGTTTGGCTGGCGGGTAATTATTCAGCAAAAGACTTTGCGAAAGTGGGATCAACGGCCCAGCGACAATCCCCTGAATCACACGGAAGAAGATCAGCATATTCAGGCTGCTGGAGACACCACACGCCCACGACGCAATAGCAAAGGCGATGGTGGACCAAAGGAACAGTTTCACTTCCCCGACGCGCTTTGCCAGCCAGCCGGTAAGCGGGATCGAGATGGCATTCGCCACCCCGAAAGAAGTGATTACCCACGTTCCCTGGCTGAGCGATGAGCCCAGATTCCCGGCGATAGTGGGGATCGCCACGTTAGCAATGGTGGAGTCCAGCACCTGCATGAATGTCGCCAGTGACAGCGCAATCGTCATAATGACCAGTTGCGCGCCTTCCAGCGGTTTTTGCTGTTGCATCACACGCACCTCTGGATTAGCCAGCGTTAGCTTTTACGATATCGTCGATCAGTTTATTGACAGGTGCCAGGCTGATTTCACGCGCGGTACTTACCGCGACCGGTGTTGAACGTACTTTATTTGCCAGTACCTGACCGTCACGGTTAGTGGTATTGACGCTCACCAGCGTGGACAAACCAATGCGCAGCGAGTATTGCTCCAGCTGTTTCTGGTCCAGTTCGATACGCACAGGTAGACGCTGAACGACTTTGATCCAGTTACCGGTCGCATTTTGCGCCGGAAGCAGTGAGAATGCGCTACCTGTGCCCATATCCAGACCAACCACTTTACCGGTGTATTTCACATCATCGCCGTAAATATCCGTGGTGATAGTGACCGGCTGACCGATACGCATATTGGCAATCTGCGTCTCTTTAAAGTTGGCATCCACCCACATATTGGTGGCTGGAACGACCGCCATCAGCGGCGTCGTTGGGCTAATTTGCGCCCCAGGCTGTACCGCGCGGCGGGAGACATAAGCGGTCATCGGACTGACAATACGGGTACGCTCCAGCGCCAGCCAGGCGTTACGTACTTCGGTGGCAGCCTGTTGCACGGCAGGCTGATCTTCCAGTTTAGTCCCCAGAATCATCGCCTGATTGGCATTGTATTGTTGAATAGCGACGTCCAGTTGCGCCTGGGCACTGGTGACGGCGTCGCGGGCGTGTTGCAGCTCTTCGCGACCAATCAGGTTGGCATTGCCCAGCGGCACACGGCGGTTGTAGTCGCTTTGTGCTTTCGCGAGGGCGATTTTTTGCACCTCAATATTCGCCTGTAACTGTTTGCTGTTAATCATCAGCTGGTAGGTTTGGCGAACGCTGGAAGCCAGTGCAGTTTTGGCTTTTTCAAACGCCTGGCGAGCATCTGTCGGGTCGAGAGTGACCAGAACATCGCCTTCTTTTACAAAATCGGTGTTATCGGCCCAGACTTTCGTCACGCTGCCAGACACCTGAGACATAATTTGAATCTGATTCCCTGCCACGTATGCGTCATCGGTTTCTTCGAAATGACGCAGTACCAAAAACCAATAAATCCCTATCGCTACGGCAATAATTATAAAGAGCAAGGTGAGAAGGAGGAGCAGACGCTTACGTTTGCCGCTCTTCTTTACCGGTTGCTGCGGGGTTTGAGTCTCCGCATTTGCGCTCATATTGTTCTCCACGATCTTCTTAACTCATCGGCTGAGCCGACCTGCTTGCCAAAAAGGCCAGCATGTTGCGATGCTGGCCGGTCATTTTTTCTTTTATAAATCTGGATTTTTGAGCGAGATGACGCGTTAGCTCATCGCTTCGAGAACCACACCGTCTTGTTCCATCTGGTCGAGACGGGAGAGCAATTTGCGGGTGATTTGCTCGAGCTGATCTTTTTCTGTTGTGCTGAGCGCGGACCAGAGTTGATGCAGGCAGTTATGCTGCGGTGGTAAAACCTCGCGCAAAAACTCGTGACCTTTTTCCGTTAATTGCAGATGCAGGCAGCGGCGATCGTTATCGCTTTCACGACGTTCGATCCAACCGCGTTTTTCCAGTTCATCGGCAATACGCGTCGCGTTGGTACGGGATGATCCAAGAGCACAACTTAATTCAGAAGGCTGAATACTGTGGTTTTCCTGAGACTCCAGCGTAATCAACGCCATAAACAACGTCTCGTTAATCCCCTGAGCCTTCAGCATTTTATTGCGGTTCTCCAGCAGCTTGCTTTGCATGTGCATGCAAAGACGAGTCAGAAGGATCTCCTGATAAGGAAAATCTTCGTGGCGGCTGGCGCGAAATTTTAGCATTTGTTCAATGGGCGTAAACGAACTATCCATTTGGGTATGACCTCATTAATTTCAGCCGATATAGTAACAACAGTGACAAATAAAGTAAATGTATTGTTTTAGAAAAATGATTCTTGTGGGTTATATAATCGCCATCACTTTCCAGGCGAGCCCATAGGCCAGCGCACTAAGCAGTGTTGGGATGATAATGCTGCGTGTTTTATAGAAACTGGCACCCAGTACCGCGAAGCCGACCAGCGTGGGCACGAAACGGCGTGTATCGTGCATCACTTCTGGTGCGGTAGAGACAACCAGCAGAGCGCATATCGAGGCGATGCCAATGGTGTCGAGCAAAATACCTACCGCGCCACGTTTGGTTGGGCGGGCATTACCCACACGCAGGCGCAGCGGCAAATAGCGGAAGCAATAATTCGCCACGCCAACCAGTAACCCAAGCAGCAGAACCTCATAGCTCATCGGGCGCTCCTTGCCAGAATGCCTGGATTAACGCAGTGAGGCAGCCACAGACAATGCCTGCCAGAATGGCGACGGGAATAGAAAATAGCGTTACGCCTGCAAGGGCACCAACTAACGCTGCGGTAACGCAAAGAGATTGTTTGCGCTGGAAAGAGGCGAGCAGGAAACTCATAAAGAGTGCCGGAAGCATAAAACCTAATGCAGCTTCAACGGCGGGATAACCTTGCAGCAAGCCGCTGCCGGAGAATGCCCCTATTACCGTACCAAATACCCACGATGACCATGAACTGAAGGCAATGCCGATCATCCAGTTCTCGCTCCAGCGGCGATTATTGCGTACCAGTTTTGCGGTTGCAGCGGCAAAAACCTCATCCGTCAGGCCAAATGCCCACAGGGCGGTTTTCGATTTTTGCAGACGCTGAATAATACGGCTACGCAGTGACGGGCCATACAACACATGGCGAACATCCATTGCCATGACGGTCAGTGCAGCAACCCACAAACTACTCCCGGCTGCCAGCATCGCGGTAATGACGAACTGGCTCGCGCCTGCATAAATGATGCAGGAGAAAAAAACGCTTTCGAGAGGAGAGAATCCCAGACGGGTCGCATTCAGACCGAACGCAAAGGCCACCGGAATATAACTAATAACAATCGGTAAACTGTCTTTGCATCCTTCCATGAAGGTCGCCGAACCAAGAGCAGGCTGTGGAGTAGGGCTTTCCATAGAGTGTACGCTTAACGATTGTTAATATTATAAATAGACTGAATGAATATCTTAACCTTATCAGACTGATGGGCTTCTTAACACCCTTATAAGTGTAAAGCCACGAAAACGGTTGCTGATTGCTTAATTTGCGGCTTCCTGACGATGAAAACCTCGCCACCAGACCAGTAAGTTAACCAGGGCAATCGTCGCGCCAGCCAGACAAACACCAGCCCAACCGCCATGTTGCCAGGCTGAGGCTGAAATTAGCGAACCGGCGGCACCGCCAATAAAGTAGCTGGTCATGTAACCTGCGGTCAGGCGATTACGCGCATCAGGGTGTATTCGATAAATTACCGTCTGGTTAGTGGGTAATGACTCCAACTTATTGATAGTGTTTTATGTTCAGATAATGCCCGATGACTTTGTCATGCAGCTCCACCGATTTTGAGAACGACAGCGACTTCCGTCCCAGCCGTGCCAGGTGCTGCCTCAGATTCAGGTTATGCCGCTCAATTCGCTGCGTATATCGCTTGCTGATTACGTGCAGCTTTCCCTTCAGGCGGGATTCATACAGTGGCCAGCCATCCGTCATCCATATCACCACGTCAAAGGGTGACAGCAAGCTCATAAGACGCCCCAGCGTCGCCATAGTGCGTTCACCGAATACGTGCGCAACAACCGTCTTCCGGAGCCTGTCATACGCGTAAA
>NZ_MDGW01000440.1:0-593 GCF_001712525.1 Shigella sp. FC1661 | reverse complement strand
GGCGAGACGACGCTGCGACGTTCTGTTCGCCATGATGCGCGACGGGACTTTTTATACCCCGCAGGGGTCATAACATGCTTGACAACTTAATAGGGGCACTCCCCCGCTAAAGTGTTGCCCGAAAACTGGTGGCAACATCCAGCTGCATTAGGTGCAACTGACAGTGATATCGAAATCATCAAACGTCAGTGGGGTGCGTTTTACGGTACGGATCTGGAGTTGCAACTGCGCCGCCGAGGTATCGATACAATAGTGTTATGTGGGATCTCGACCAATATCGGTGTTGAATCCACCGCCCGCAATGCCTGGGAACTTGGCTTTAATCTGGTGATTGCCGAAGACGCCTGTAGTGCCGCCAGCGCCGAGCAACACAATAACAGCATTAATCATATCTACCCGCGCATCGCCCGTGTGCGTAGCGTGGAAGAGATCCTTCACGCGTTATGATTTACATCGGTCTACCGCAATGGTCGCATCCTAAATGGGTGCGGTTGGGGGTGATGCTGCCAACTTACTGATTTAGTGTATGATGGTGTTTTTGAGGTGCTCCAGTGGCTTCTGTTTCTATCAGCTGTCCCTCCTGTTCAGCTACT
>NZ_MDGW01000439.1:0-600 GCF_001712525.1 Shigella sp. FC1661 | reverse complement strand
CCCCTGCGTCGCCATAGTGCGTTCACCGAATACGTGCGCAACAACCGTCTTCCGGAGCCTGTCATACGCGTAAAACAGCCAGCGCTGGCGCGATTTAGCCCCGACGTATCCCCACTGTTCGTCCATTTCCGCGCAGACGATGACGTCACTGCCCGGCTGTATGCGCGAGGTTACCGACTGCGGCCTGAGTTTTTTAAGTGACGTAAAATCGTGTTGAGGCTAACGCCCATAATGCGTGCAGTTGCCCGGCATCCAACGCCATTCATGGCCATATCAATAATTTTCTGGTGCGTACCGGGTTGAGAAGCGGTGTAAGTGAACTGTAGTTGCCATGTTTTACGGCAATGAGAGCAGAGATAGCGCTGATGTCCGGCAGTGCTTTTGCCGTTACGCACCACGCCTTCAGTAGCGGAGCAGGAAGGACATCTGATGGAAATGGAAGCCACGCAAGCACCTTAAAATCACCATCATACACTAAATCAGTAAGTTGGCAGCATCACAAAGGCGAGCTTCATTTAACGCCTTACGCAGTTGCAGAATTTCAGATTCCAGTTCAGCCACCGTGCGGGAACCAGGAGTACCGAGCCCTTTTCTGGCGGC
>NZ_MDGW01000438.1:0-602 GCF_001712525.1 Shigella sp. FC1661 | reverse complement strand
AAGGAACGTAATATTGAGTTTAAGGCTGTTCTCGCTTACGAACCGAAGAAGTAGCCGTTGTGCGGGGAGCAATCCCCGCATATCCGGTTGTCAGGTCAGGATGGTAAGGCACCTGCTTTACACTTTCGCCCGCGGTCAGTGATGGCTGCGGGCGATTTCGTTTTAAGAGCAATGATGAGTTTTGCCGACAGAAGTCCGAAACAGAATTTACTGTATAAATAAACAGCTATTTTGTTGAGGAAGGGTAAGATAACGGCGGGTGCCTGAAGCTTTCCGGTTTCAGGTTAACTCTGAGGTCTGGAAAGATGAAGCCCCAGGAGATATTTCTATCAATCCTGGGGCTGCCACTCCGAGCCTCAACAACTCGGATGGTAGTCCCTTCTTCGCATGGAGGCAATATAAACATGCTGACGAAATATGCCCTTGCGGCAGTCATAGTTCTGTGTTTAACGGTGCTGGGATTTACGCTTCTGGTCGGGGATTCGCTGTGTGAGTTCACCGTAAAGGAACGTAATATTGAGTTTAAGGCTGTTCTCGCTTACGAACCGAAGAAGTAGCCGTTGTGCGGGGAGCAATCCCCGCATATCCGGTTGTCAGGTCAG
>NZ_MDGW01000437.1:0-611 GCF_001712525.1 Shigella sp. FC1661 | reverse complement strand
AACACGCCAGTTCGCCCGGATGTTGGGACTTGAACCGAAGAACACGGCGGTGCGGAGTCCGGAGAGTAACGGAATAGCAGAGAGCTTCGTGAAAACGATAAAGCGTGACTACATCAGTATCATGCCCAAACCAGACGGGTTAACGGCAGCAAAGAACCTTGCAGAGGCGTTCGAGCATTATAACGAATGGCATCCGCATAGTGCGCTGGGTTATCGCTCGCCACGGGAATATCTGCGGCAGCGGGCTTGTAATGGGTTAAGTGATAACAGATGTCTGGAAATATAGGGGCAAATCCAGTCCCTTCCGGGGTATCCTGCAGGCAGATGCGTTTAATGGTTACGATCGGCTGTTCAGTGCCGAACGAGAAGGCGGCGCGTTGACGGAAGCAGGATGCTGGGCTCATGCGCGGCGCAAAGTCCACGATGTATATATCAGTACCAAAAGCGCGACAGCGGAAGAAGCCCTGAAACTAATCGGTGAGCTGTACGCCATCGAGCACGAAATACGCGGGTTGCCGGTGTCTGAACGCCTGGCGGTCAGGCAAATGCAGAGTAAACCGCTACTGACTTCCCTGTATAAGCTGATGCAGGAGAAAGAACACACGTTATCG
>NZ_MDGW01000436.1:0-618 GCF_001712525.1 Shigella sp. FC1661 | reverse complement strand
TTTTACAACATTGTCAGTGCGTTAAGGCGGGATGTTTTTGGCTGACGCCAGTCCAGCTTATCGAGGAGCATTGCCAGTTGCGAGCGGGTAATGGATACCTTGCCGTCACGCACAGCAGGCCAGATAAACTGGCCTTCCTCCAGGCGTCTGGTGAACAGGCACAGACCATCAGCATCAGCCCACAGGATTTTAATCATGTCACCCCGTCGGCCACGGAAGATGAACAGGTGACCGGAGAAGGGATTATCATTCAGCACATGCTGTACCTGTTCACCCAGCCCGTTGAAAGACTTACGCATATCGGTTATCCCAGCAACGAGCCAGATGCGGGTGCCTGACGGGAGTGAGATCTGAAGTGGCACACTGAATTTGGCCACCTGAACAGAGGTGATATGCTCACCTCAGAACAACACAGGTGCTCCAATGAAAAAAAGAAATTTTAGCGCAGAGTTTAAACGCGAATCCGCTCAACTGGTTGTTGACCAGAAATACACGGTGGCAGATGCCGCCAAAGCTATGGATGTTGGCCTTTCCACAATGACAAGATGGGTCAAACAACTGCGTGATGAGCGTCAGGGCAAAACACCAAAAGCCTCTCCGATAACACCAGAACAAATC
>NZ_MDGW01000435.1:0-626 GCF_001712525.1 Shigella sp. FC1661 | reverse complement strand
AAGTGTCTATACCGATTACTTGATGATCAGGTTGTGTTGAATAAACGCGCATTCTTCGGTGCTTTTTTAATCTTTTGGGGATTTAAATTCCTATCGATGGACATGAATGCAGGCTATATAAGAGCAGCGCGCATCCACTTACCCAATGCGGTTGAGAAAATAGCCTTCGATCGCTTTCATGTGGCGAAACAACCGGGTGAGGTGGTGGATAAAACCCGCCAGAATGAACCGCCCCGGGTTTCCTGGAGAGTGTTTTATCTGTGAACTCAGGCTGCCAGATCATCGTTTCCGATGGAAGCATAATAAGCTTTTTCTGCTTCTGCCGGAGGAGTATGGCCCAGCCTTTCCAGCAATCGTCGATTGTTATACCAGTCCACCCACGTGAGTGTGGCCAGTTCCACTTCTGCACGGTTTTTCCAGCTCTTACGGTGTATTACCTCCGCTTTGTAAAGACCATTGATGCTCTCCGCCATCGCGTTGTCATACGAGTCGCCTGTACTTCCTGTTGATGCCAGTAATCCGGCTTCCTTAAGCCGCTGTGTGTAGGCCAGCGATACATACTGAGAACCTTTATCACTGTGATGGACCGTGCCGGACGGTCGACGGGCCCATAACGCCTGCTCCAG
>NZ_MDGW01000434.1:0-629 GCF_001712525.1 Shigella sp. FC1661 | reverse complement strand
GATCGAGGTTCACAGTACTGCGCATACGATTACCGGGTCATACAGGAGCAGTCTGGTCTGAAAACATCAATGTCGCGTAAAGGTCACTGTTACGACAACGCTCCGATGGAAAGCTTCTGGGGAACGCTGAAAAATGAGAGCCTGAGCCACTATCGTTTTAATAACCGGGATGAAGCCATCTCAGTAATACGGGAATACATTGAGATTTTCTACAATCGTCAGCGTCGTCACTCTCGTCTGGGGAATATCTCCCCGGCAGCCTTCAGGGAAAAATATCATCAGATGGCTGCTTAAAAAAAGAACAAATGGTAGTGTCCGCTATTGCCAGTACACCTCACAGCTTTCCCTTCAGGCGTGATTCATACAGCGGCCAGCCATCCGTCATCCATACCACGACCTCAAAGGCCGACAGCAGGCTCAGAAGACGCTCCAGTGTGGCCAGAGTGCGTTCACCGAAGACGTGCGCCACAACCGTCCTCCGTATCCTGTCATACGCGTAAAACAGCCAGCGCTGACGTGATTTAGCACCGACGTAGCCCCACTGTTCGTCCATTTCAGCGCAGACAATCACATCACTGCCCGGTTGTATGCGCGAGGTTACCGACTGCGGCCTGAGTTTTTTAAGTGAC
>NZ_MDGW01000433.1:0-634 GCF_001712525.1 Shigella sp. FC1661 | reverse complement strand
AACACGCCAGTTCGCCCGGATGTTGGGACTTGAACCGAAGAACACGGCGGTGCGGAGTCCGGAGAGTAACGGAATAGCAGAGAGCTTCGTGAAAACGATAAAGCGTGACTACATCAGTATCATGCCCAAACCAGACGGGTTAACGGCAGCAAAGAACCTTGCAGAGGCGTTCGAGCATTATAACGAATGGCATCCGCATAGTGCGCTGGGTTATCGCTCGCCACGGGAATATCTGCGGCAGCGGGCTTGTAATGGGTTAAGTGATAACAGATGTCTGGAAATATAGGGGCAAATCCACTGAGTGTAACGCTTGCTGATAACGTGCAGCTTTCCCTTCAGGCGTGATTCATACAGCGGCCAGCCATCCGTCATCCATACCACGACCTCAAAGGCCGACAGCAGGCTCAGAAGACGCTCCAGTGTGGCCAGAGTGCGTTCACCGAAGACGTGCGCCACAACCGTCCTCCGTATCCTGTCATACGCGTAAAACAGCCAGCGCTGACGTGATTTAGCACCGACGTAGCCCCACTGTTCGTCCATTTCAGCGCAGACAATCACATCACTGCCCGGTTGTATGCGCGAGGTTACCGACTGCGGCCTGAGTTTTTTAAGTGACGTAAAACCGTGTTGAGGC
>NZ_MDGW01000432.1:0-638 GCF_001712525.1 Shigella sp. FC1661 | reverse complement strand
GATGTTGGCCTTTCCACAATGACAAGATGGGTCAAACAACTGCGTGATGAGCGTCAGGGCAAAACACCAAAAGCCTCTCCGATAACACCAGAACAAATCGAAATACGTAAGCTGAGGAAAAAGCTACAACGCATTGAAATGGAGAATGAAATATTAAAAAAGGCTACCGCGCTCTTGATGTCAGACTCCCTGAACTGTTCTCGATAATCGGGAAACTCAGAACGCATTATCCTGTGGTCACACTCTGCCAAGTGTTCGGGGTTCATCGCAGCAGCTACAGATACAGGAAAAACCGTCCTGAAAAACCAGACGGCAGACGGGCTGTATTACGCAGTCAGGTACTTGAGCTACATGGCATCAGCCATGGTTCGGCCGGAGCAAGAAGCATCGCCACAATGGCAACCCGGAGAGGCTACCAGATGGGACGCTGGCTTGCTGGCAGGCTCATGAAAGAGCTGGGGCTGGTCAGCTGTCAGCAGCCGACTCACCGGTATAAACGTGGTGGTCATGAACATGTTGCTATCCCTAACTACCTTGAAAGGCAGTTCGCCGTGACCGAGCCAAATCAGGTGTGGTGCGGTGATGTGACCTGTATCTGGACGGGTAAGCGCTGGGCGTACCTCGCCGTTGTTCTCGAC
>NZ_MDGW01000441.1:0-23435 GCF_001712525.1 Shigella sp. FC1661 | reverse complement strand
TTTACGCGTATGACAGGCTCCGGAAGACGGTTGTTGCGCACGTATTCGGTGAACGCACTATGGCGACGCTGGGGCGTCTTATGAGCTTGCTGTCACCCTTTGACGTGGTGATATGGATGACGGATGGCTGGCCACTGTATGAATCCCGCCTGAAGGGAAAGCTGCACGTAATCAGCAAGCGATATACGCAGCGAATTGAGCGGCATAACCTGAATCTGAGGCAGCACCTGGCACGGCTGGGACGGAAGTCGCTGTCGTTCTCAAAATCGGTGGAGCTGCATGACAAAGTCATCGGGCATTATCTGAACATAAAACACTATCAATAAGTTGGAGTCATTACCCCCCCCTCCAGCCCTATCGGGTCCTGAGTGATATACCGCCCCTGCAACGGATCGTAGTACCGGTTCCGGTTGTAGTACAGCCCCGACTCCTTATCATACTGCTGCCCCGGCAGCCGGTACGGCTGGTGCAGGTGATGCGGGTTCTCCTCATTAAGCTGGTTGCCCCATTCATCATATTCCGCGCTCCACGCCGTATTGCCGTCTTCACTGATAAGCGCCAGCGGCAAGCCCCGGTGGTCACAGTGATAAAGATGTATTTTTCGCTCAGGCAAATAAACCGGCTCTATCTGTGCCGCCAGCCGCTCCACCGTCAGCCCGCACTGCGCAAGCCACTGGCGGCTTTCACTGCTCACGCAGTTTGCCCGGATTTCCCCCTCCAGCCTGTCCAGCAGCCCCACCAGTTCAGCCGGGAACACCACACCGTGACCGTCTTCGCTCCCTTCCTGCTGTAACTTCTCCGCCAGGCTGCGGCACTGCGCTTTCTCCCGTTCACCGTTGTCTGTTTCGATGCGGATGAGCGGCGCGAAGCTCCCCGGCTGGTATACCGTCTGGATACGCGTGGTGTCGGTCTGTACCGTCGTCAGCCGGTCGCCGTCCCATCCGTACCACGTTACCTCCGGTTTACGCGACAGCGACATCCACCCCGTCAAGTCACGCTCGCGACGCCACACCCGTTTCCCCGTCCGGCGGCTCAGCGGGTCGTAGAGGTAGCGGCTCTCGACCAGTGGCTCGCCATGCTGTATCCGCGTGTGGAACACCAGGCGGTGCTGGCTGTCGTAGTGGTAGTGGTGGGTCCGCTCGTCGTCCGTCCGTATCACACCCGCCGGGATGCGGTCCGTCTTCTCCGTCAGTCTGCCGTATTCATCATAGTGGTAAACATAGTGCGCATCCTCTGCGATGCGGTTATCCGGCCACGCCGTGAGCGTGCTGTCCGGGTGTAGCTCCGGGTCCGGCAGCCGGTTTCCCGCCGGGTCGGTCGCATACGGGATGCGGATGTCCAGGTCCGGTGCGAGGGTGCGCACGCTCTCCAGCCTGCCCGTGGCGCTGTAGCCGTATTCCCGCGTCTGTCGCGGACCGCTGATGCGCACCAGGTCGCCGTTGTCATTCCACCCGTAGTCACGGTCATACACCAGGCTGTTCAGGTGCTGGCTCTGTAACTGGCCTGCGGGGGTGTATGTGCTGGTCAGTTCATATGCGGCATTACTGCCTGCCATGCTGCCGAAGCTGCGCACCGTCTCACGGTGCAGCCTGTCCCGCGTATACTCGACCAGCGGCGTCCCGCCCAGCTTCATGCCCGCCAGGTAACCGCTGCCGTAGGTCAGCCACTCCACCGGCGGCAGGCTGTCCGGCGTGACGCGGTTTGCCAGCCCCTGTTCGTTGTAGGCGTGTTTCGTCTCATGCTGCCACAGCAGTTCCCCCGTCTCCGGGTTCTCCACCGTCTGCCGTTCGCCCGTCAGGCGGCCCTTATCGTCGTAGCCGTAGTGGACAGCGACACGGTGGCCTTCGCTCAGGTGGCTGATTTCTCTCAGCCAGCCGTGGCCGTCATACTGCCACTGCTCTGCCGGGTCGCCGTTCACCGTCCGGTGCGTGATGCGGTCCGACGCATCGTAGTGCCAGAGGGTGACAAGCCCCTCATCCTCACTCTGCGTGAGTTTTCCGGTCAGGTCATAATGATAACGTTGCGTCCGCCCGTCAAAGCCGCCCTGCTGTACCAGCCGGTCCAGCGCATCGTAGCTGAAGTCGCTGTGACTGCCGTTCTCGTTAGTCAGACTGATGACACGTCCGGCAGCATCGTACTCCATACTGCGCGTCAGCCCGCCCTGCGTGGTGCTGACCGCCTTTCCCCACGCATCGTACTGTGTCTCGCTCCGGTTGCCGTCCGGGGTGATAACGGCAGTCAGGTCGCCTGCGGCGTTGTACTCATACTGCGTTTCACGGCCCTGTGCGTCTTTCACCGAGGTTAACCGGCCACGGTTGTCATAGTAGCGGTAAAGGCTGATACCTTCCTCGCGGTGAACCGCCGTCATCTGCCGGGTGCTGCCCGTCGCATCCGTTGTCGTCGCCGGTAACTCACTGTGCGCGTCATCGTAGCGGTAGCGTACTGTCTCCCCGCTGCGCGATGTCTCCGATACCAGCCTGCCCGGTTCATCATATTCCCGGCGGCTCTCCAGCCCGTCCGGGTACACCACCGCCGTCAGCTGGTTCCCGTCGTTATAGTAAAATTTCGTCTCCCGCCCGTCCGGTGTGGTGATGTCCGTGATATCGCCGGACACCACATTCAGACCGTACTCTGTCCGCCGTCCCGCCGCGTCCGTCTGCGCCGTGAGCCTTCCTGCCGCGTCATACCCGCTGCGCGTGACGCTGCCGTCCGCCAGTTCTTTTTTCACCACCCGTTTCAGCCCGGCCCCGCCTTCTGTATGCAGCACCTCACGCCGGTTCAGGCTGTCGGTGACGGTGATGCGGTCCTGCTCATAAAGATAGCGGTAGCTTAACCCTGCCGGGTTCAGTTGCTCCACCACCCGCCCCGTATCGTCGTAGCGGTAGCGCATCTCCGGCCTTCCCGCGTAACGGTGCGCCACCATCCGGCCCGGGTGCTGCGCGTCATACGTGAAAGCGCGCACCTGCGTATTGCTGCGGTCATATACCGCCAGCAGTTCACCGGCTTCCGTATACGTGTACCGCGCCAGTGGCGCACCGGGCAGGCTCTCCGGGTATGCCGGGTCGTGCATCAGCCACACCGCCGAAAGGCGGATACCCCTGTCGGGGCCGTACTCTGTGCTCTCCGGCAGTGAATCAGGAATGTCCGGTCGTTTTGCTCCGGCGACGACCGCCTGCTGCCGGGCCTCTTCCGCCTGCTGCCGGGCCTCTTCCGCCCGCTGCGCCTGTGTGGTCAGCACCAGACGGAACTCCCGCCCGGCACCGTCCGTCACGCCGGTGATTTCCCCGGCCAGGTCGCCTGCGGCCTCACGCCGGTACGTCAGCGTCCGCCCGAAGCGGTCCGCCATCCCGGTAAGCACCCGGTACGGCGGCAGCGGCGCTGGCAGTACGTCCTCAGCACCCGGCACCCGCTCAGATCACCCCAGTATCCACCACGGCCCCTGTGCGCTGTTGGTCGCCAGGTAAAGATGCGGGCTTAACCGGATATCCGGCGGCAGCGACGCCCACAGCCGTGCCAGCGTGTGGCCGTCCGGCTGCGCTGCCTTACCGCCACGCACCAGCCACATTGACTCACTGCGGCTGTACACAGCCTCCCCCGGCAGCAGCGGCTCAAAGTGAATGATCCGCCCGCCGTTGTCGTTGAGTACCAGTGCATCATCGCGTATCTGTAAGCGGATATCAGAAGGCGCTTTCCAGCCGGGGCCAAAAATTCCCACTGGCGCAGGCGTCTTCGTCCGGTAGCTGCTGTAGGTGCGGGAGAGAATGAACGGCAGCGGGTCGGGCAGCGCAAGGTCCGTCTCGCCGGGCTGTACTTTTGCACCGAGCAGCGGGTTCACCGGGTTGCCCGAGGTCATCCCGCCCGGACACACCGAGCACGCCACGCCAGTTGCGCGCCAATTCTTACACCTGCCGAACCCTGGACAATGGGACCGCCATACTGAGTCATATCTCCCTGACGCGCCGCTGGTTTTCCGCTCATATAAAGTGCCCTTTTAGTTATTGTTCATATCCCTGTGTTAGCAACAAAAAAATAAAATGACACACAAGACCAGCTAATGTATTTATATATTTTTCACATAAACTTATTTGTTCTCAATCAACAATAACTGTTATTACAGGTCACTTTCAATATTTTATTAAACTAAAATTTTTAGCACAGATGAATTCATCATCAACAAATTCACTATATGGATAATATCCATTCAACGCATATGATTTATGATTTTATTAGTCTGAGTTATTTTTGTAGGGCTATATTTAAAATTATTAAACTCCACCGATTCAGATTAATATCAGCAATAGAAAGATAGGAAATCACCAATTCAATAACATCATCAATGAAACATATTGTAGAATTAATTTAAACAAGGCGTTCCATTCAACCAGAACGCCCCTTATTTACTCTCATCACCCCGCAAACTGCCTGAACAGCGCCTTACCCTTAACCAGTCGCGCACCCAGCCAGCCGCCGAAAAGCGACAGCAGCAGCGCACCGCTGCACGGCAGAACAATCCACAATCGCCAGTCTGGCTCCCACGGGAAATCAAACACTTTCGCCTGCAACACTGCCAGTGCCGTTTCCGCACCAATTGCGGCCACCAGGCCGGAAACAAACCCAAGCATGGCGAACTCACACCACAATGTCGTGCGCAGCAGTTTTTTCCCCGCACCGAGTGTGCGCCATACCACCAGCTCCTGATGACGCTGGCGCATTCCCACCTGCACCTGTGCCAGCAACAGCAACATACCGCAGGCGGTGACCAGCACCACCATCACCTCCAGCGCCCGACTTACCTGCTCCAGCACCTGACCGACCTGTTTTAAAATCGCGCCAATATCTAACAGGCTAATGGTCGGGAACTGGCGGTTGAGTTGCGTCAACATGCCGTTGCCATTCTCCCAGCGGAAACTGGTAAGCCAGCTCTGCGGTTGCCCGTCTAATGCCCCTTCCGGGAAAATAAAATAGAAATTAGGCCGCAGACTTTCCCAGTCCACTTTGCGCAGGCTGGTCACTTTAGCGCGGAACTCCTGGGTATCGCCCATAAAAGTCACGGTATCACCGAGGGCAACGTTTAAGCGTTTCGCCAGCCCCTCTTCCATCGACACTTCATCGGCTTTTGGCGGCCAGTTACCGGCGACAATCGGATTATGATCGGGCCGCGTATTTTGCCAGGTAAGATTGAGTTCGCGATTAAGCGCCTCATCTTCATTACCTTCTGTCGGCTTATCGTTAATCGCCGTCAGCCGCGCCCGCACTACCGGATAAAATGATTCCGGGACTATATGATGTTCCGCGAGGAACGCTTTTAGCGGTGCTACCTGTTCTGTGGCGATGTTAATTAAAAAGTAGTTCGGGCTTTCTGGCGGTAGCTGCTGCCAGCGGTCGAGCAGATCGCCACGCAATACCAGCAACAGCGCCAGCAGCATAAAGGAGAGCGAAAATGCCGAAAGCTGGCTTAACGTTGACCACGGCTGACGTAACAGGCGGCTAACCGCCAGGCGCAGAGGTAGCGATTTCAGCGTCATGCGGCGAAGTACATTCAGCTGCATCCAGCCCAGCACACCGCACAGCAAAGCCAGTACTACCACGCCCGCCAGCACCGCCCAAAGCAGCATGCTGCCACCCATTAATCCGGCGAGCAGCAGCACAACCACCATACTGACAATCGGCAGATAAAACTTCAGCGGCCAGACGTTCGCTACCACATCATTACGTAATACGCGTAAAGGCTGCGTTGCCAGCAACAAGCGGTATGGTCGTAGCCCCACCAGCAGCGAGATGACCGTCATGGTGCCAAGCGCCCACAGCCACGGCCAGAGGCTGGCTGGCGGTAGTGCAGCAGGCAGAACGGGCTTGAGCAGCACCATCAACACGTTTTCGAACAACAGGCCTATGGCCCCACCGGTAACGGCTGAAAGCGTCAGCACCATCAACCACTGATCGACGATTAGCTTACGCAGTTGCGCTCGCCCTGCCCCCAGCGTTTTGAGGATCGCCACCAGATCGTAGCGACTGCGACAGTAATGATTCATCGCTACCGCCACCGCTGCCACTGCCACTGCCAGCAGCAAGGTCAGAAGCGCCGAAAGCAGCAGGAACTGTTGCGAGCGTTCCATCGATCGCCCCAGCGCGCCTTCGTCCTGTTCCAGACCGTACCAGCGTTGTTCGGGTTTAAGCTGAGGTAACAACCATTTCTCATAGCCGTCGAGCTGGTTCTCGTTGCCGCCGAATTTATAACGCCAGGTGACCCGACTCCCCGGCTGCACGGCTCCGGTTTTATCGACATCCGCCAGATTCATCATCAGACGCGGAGCCATCTGGAAGGGGTTAAAACCGGAATCCGGTTCCTGAATCACTTCTCCGGCAATCCGCAAGGTGGCATCGCCCACGTCAATGGTGTCGCCCGTTTTCAGGTTAAGCAGTGCCATCAGGCGTGGGGCCAGCAATACGCTGCCCGCCTGCGGTTTCAGGCCAGGGGGATTAGTTTGCAGATCGCCATACATCGGGTAGATATCATCCACCGCTTTGACGTTCGCCAGCTGCGGTGTGTCGCCTGCAAAGGTCATTGTGGCGAAAGTCAGCTGCTTGCCGACTTTCAGGCCGCGCTTTTGCGCTTCCTCCAGCCACGCTTGCGGCACTTCGCGTGAACTGCGCAACGCCCGATCGCCCGCCATAAACTCACGGCTTTGCTGGCTTAAGCCCTTCTCCATGCGATCGCTGATATTGCCCAGCGCCAGCACGCAGGCCACCGCCAGGCTTAGCGCCAGCCAGACAATTAATAGCGACGGCGAACGCCATTCGCGCCAGAACCAACGTGCAATCATGCTTCCTCCTGCAACTGCCCGTTCACCAGCCGTAAGCAGCGGTCGCAGCGTGCCGCCAGTTGCAGTCGTGGGTCACCATAATCAACGTGGTGCCATGTTCACGGTTGAGGGAAAACAGCAGGTCGGCAATTTTATCGCCCGTCTGGCGGTCAAGGTTGCCGGTGGGTTCGTCGGCAAACAGCACATCAGGTCGACCATTAAAGGCTCGTGCCAGCGCCACTCGTTGCTGTTCACCGCCGGAAAGCTGTGCCGGAAGATGATCCAGACGTTTACCCAGCCCTAACTGTTCGAGCAACGCTTTCGCCCCGTTACGACTTTCCGCGCTACTCTCACCGCGCAGCAGAGCCGGAAGCTCGACGTTTTCCAGCGCGTTAAGGGTAGGAATTAACATAAATGACTGAAAAACAAAGCCGACGTGCTTCGCGCGCAACTTTGCCCGCGCTTCTTCGTCCATATTATGTAGCGGTTGTCCCACCAGACTCACTTCGCCACTGCTGCCGTCATCAAGCCCGGCGAGGATCGCCAGCAAGGTTGACTTACCCGATCCCGACTCGCCCACCAGTGCGATGGTCTCGCCACGTTTGACAACCAGCTCAACTCCGGTGAGGATGGAGAGTTCATGCTCCCCCTGACCGACGGACTTCTTAAGATGATGAACTTCAACAATGTTTTCCGCTGGCATTTGCCCTTCCTGTTCCTGGTCCTGTTAACCTTCCGTGCCGCCGCAGCGGACACGTTATTGATTCTGGGTGATAGCCTGAGCGCCGGGTATCGAATGTCTGCCAGCGCGGCCTGGCCTGCCTTGTTGAATGATAAGTGGCAGAGTAAAACGTCGGTAGTTAATGCCAGCATCAGCGGCGACACCTCGCAACAAGGACTGGCGCGCCTTCCGGCTCTGCTGAAACAGCATCAGCCGCGCTGGGTGCTGGTTGAACTGGGCGGCAATGACGGTTTGCGTGGTTTTCAGCCACAGCAAACCGAGCAAACGCTGCGCCAGATTTTGCAGGATGTCAAAGCCGCCAACGCTGAACCATTGTTAATGCAAATACGTCTGCCTGCAAACTATGGTCGCCGTTATAATGAAGCCTTTAGCGCCATTTACCCCAAACTCGCCAAAGAGTTTGATGTTCCGCTGCTGCCCTTTTTTATGGAAGAGGTCTACCTCAAGCCACAATGGATGCAGGATGACGGTATTCATCCCAACCGCGACGCCCAGCCGTTTATTGCCGACTGGATGGCGAAGCAGTTGCAGCCTTTAGTAAATCATGACTCATAAAGCAACGGAGATCCTGACAGGTAAAGTTATGCAAAAATCGGTCTTAATTACCGGATGTTCCAGTGGAATTGGCCTGGAAAGCGCACTCGAATTAAAACGCCAGGGTTTTCATGTGCTGGCAGGTTGCCGAAAACCGGATGATGTTGAGCGTATGAACAACATGGGATTTACCGGCGTGTTGATCGATCTGGATTCACCAGAAAGTGTTGATCGCGCAGCAGACGAGGTGATCGCCCTGACCGATAATTGTCTGTATGGGATCTTTAACAATGCCGGATTCGGCATGTATGGCCCCCTTTCCACCATCAGCCGTGCGCAGATGGAACAGCAGTTTTCCGCCAACTTTTTCGGCGCACACCAGCTCACCATGCGCCTGTTACCCGCGATGTTACCGCACGGTGAAGGGCGTATTGTGATGACATCATCGGTGATGGGATTAATCTCCACGCCGGGTCGTGGCGCTTACGCGGCCAGTAAATATGCGCTGGAGGCGTGGTCAGACGCGCTGCGCATGGAGCTACGCCACAGCGGAATTAAAGTCAGCCTGATCGAACCCGGTCCCATTCGTACTCGCTTCACCGACAACGTCAACCAGACGCAAAGTGATAAACCAGTCGAAAATCCCGGCATCGCCGCCCGCTTTACGTTGGGACCGGAAGCGGTGGTCGACAAAGTGCGCCATGCTTTTATTAGCGAGAAGCCGAAGATGCGCTATCCGGTAACGCTGGTGACCTGGGCAGTAATGGTGCTCAAGCGCCTGCTGCCTGGGCGCGTGATGGACAAAATATTGCAGGGGTGAGTTGAAGCGCGCGCTTAAGCCCCCATGTCAAAGAAAATATCGACAACAGAGAGCGACTCCATGTCCGTAGAAAATATTGTCAACATTAACGAATCTAACCTGCAACAGGTTCTTGAACAGTCGATGACCACTCCGGTGCTGTTCTATTTTTGGTCTGAACGTAGCCAGCACTGTTTGCAGTTAACCCCGATCCTGGAAAGCCTCGCGGCGCAGTACAACGGGCAATTTATTCTGGCGAAGCTGGACTGCGACGCGGAGCAGATGATTGCCGCCCAGTTTGGTCTGCGCGCGATTCCGACCGTGTATCTGTTCCAGAACGGGCAACCGGTAGATGGCTTCCAGGGGCCGCAACCGGAAGAGGCGATCCGCGCCCTGCTGGATAAAGTGCTGCCGCGCGAAGAAGAGCTGAAAGCGCAGCAGGCGATGCAACTGATGCAGGAAGGCAATTACACCGATGCCCTGCCATTGCTGAAAGACGCCTGGCAGTTGTCGAATCAGAACGGGGAGATCGGCCTGCTGCTGGCAGAAACGCTGATTGCGCTGAACCGTTCTGAAGATGCGGAAGCGGTGCTGAAAACCATTCCGTTGCAGGATCAGGACACCCGCTACCAGGGGCTGGTGGCGCAAATCGAACTGCTGAAGCAGGCGGCTGATACGCCGGAAATTCAACAGTTGCAACAGCAGGTGGCGGAGAATCCAGAAGATGCCGCACTGGCGACGCAACTGGCGCTGCAACTGCATCAGGTTGGGCGCAATGAAGAGGCGCTGGAGTTGCTGTTCGGGCATCTGCGTAAAGATCTCACCGCCGCAGACGGTCAGACGCGTAAAACGTTCCAGGAGATCCTCGCTGCGCTGGGTACGGGTGATGCACTGGCGTCGAAGTATCGCCGCCAGCTGTATGCATTGTTGTATTGATATTCCGTTGTTCGGCACATGAACCACAACGCCGGATGCGATGCTGCGCATCCGGCATCGCATCATTTCTTCTTCAATTGCGTCACCACCAACTGGTGGCGCGAATTATAAAACTTACGATAGGTTAAATAGCAGGCAATAATGGTCGACAAGCTGGCGGTTGAGAGCAGCATAAAGGTCACCATAATCTGATATTTAATCGCCTTCACCGGATCAATCCCGGCAAATATCAGCCCGGACATCATTCCTGGTAAACTCACTAAGCCAACCGTTTTTGCTGAATCGACCGTCGGAATTAAAGCCGCGCGAATACTGTCGCGAATCAATATCGCTGAAGCCTGCTTCGGCGTCGCGCCAAGACTCAGTTTCTCCTGAATCTGTTGCTGTTCGCTAATGACCCGTTGCCCTAAATTGTTGTAACACAACCCCACCGCTACCATGGCGTTACCGGCAATCATCCCGGCGATAGGGATCACCTGCATCGGGATAAATTCAATCGACCCTGAGAGAATCAGCACCGCCAGGGTAATTCCCGCCCCGACCGTAATGGCAATAAACGATGAGATAAAAGCTTTAGCAATATATTTACTGCGTTTTTGCGCGTTCCACGCCGCATTAAAGCAGATAAATAACACCATCAATAATGTCAGGCTGGCATCATCCGCGCTGAAAATATACTTCAGCACATAGCCGACAATAATCAGCTGAATTATCGCGCGCCCGACGCTCCAGAAAATATCTTTCTCCAGCGCCAGTTTTTCTTTATGGCTAATTAAGATTGCCACCACCACCAGCATTAATGCCAGTGCCAATGATTCGTTAGTAATATTATGCGAGTTCATAGCGTGCTTCCTGCATTTCTCCGGCATGCGGTTGCAGTGTAATCACTTTATCCGCATGATTAATTTCGTCTTTATCGTGTGTCACCCACAGCACGGCAATATTTTGCTCGCGCACATAACGATGGATCATCTCATTAACGTTATGTTTATTACTTTCATCCAGCGCACTGGTGATTTCATCCAGCAATAAAACCTTCGGCATAAATTGCAGGTTACGAATCAGTGAGATGCGTTGTTTTTCACCACCAGATAGCTCGGCGATATTTTTCGTCAAAATGCTGTCCGGCAAGGCGAAGCGTTCGAGAAAATCGAGAAAAATGGCTGGGTCAGGCTGCCGGTTACGGATCTGCCAGGGAAAGATCAGATTATCGTATACCGTATCGCCAAACAGCGTCGGTGTCTGGGCGCAGTAAGAGACTTGTTGGCGGTAGATTTCTGGCTTTAGTGTGCTGACATCCTCACCTTCAAACAGTAACGTTCCGCTGGTTGGGCTGATCAATGAAGCAACTATTTTTAGCAACGTACTTTTGCCACAACCAGAAGGACCGGTAATTAACTTAAATTCGCCAGCACGCAGCGAAAAATTGATGTTATTAAGAATCTTCGCATCACCCGCCAGATATCCTACGTTTTGTAGCTGAAGCAAAGGACTATTTTCCTGCATCGCTGTTCCCTTTTTCTGATTTTTACTAAAAACAGTTTATCCTTCGCAGGAATAAGGGGGAACTCTCTTTCAGTAATCAGGTATAATTTGTTTAATCGAGCAGCAATTTTGCTGATTATGGACGGTACAACAGGAGGTTTTTCCGATGCTTATCTTTATCCCGATTCTCATTTTTGTCGCGCTGGTCATTGTCGGCGCGGGCGTCAAAATCGTGCCGCAGGGCTATCAATGGACGGTAGAACGTTTTGGTCGCTATACCAAAACGTTACAGCCGGGGCTCAGTCTGGTGGTGCCGTTTATGGATCGCATTGGTCGCAAGATCAATATGATGGAGCAAGTGCTCGATATCCCTTCCCAGGAAGTTATCTCGAAAGATAACGCCAACGTTACCATCGACGCAGTCTGTTTTATTCAGGTGATTGACGCGCCACGCGCTGCCTATGAAGTCAGCAATCTGGAGCTGGCGATCATCAACCTGACCATGACTAACATCCGTACCGTGTTGGGTTCAATGGAACTTGACGAAATGCTCTCTCAGCGCGACAGCATCAACTCACGCCTGCTGCGTATTGTCGATGAAGCCACCAACCCGTGGGGGATTAAAGTCACCCGTATTGAAATTCGCGACGTGCGCCCACCGGCAGAGCTTATCTCTTCAATGAACGCGCAGATGAAAGCGGAACGTACCAAACGCGCTTACATTCTTGAAGCGGAAGGGATCCGTCAGGCGGAAATCCTCAAAGCCGAAGGTGAAAAACAGTCGCAAATCCTGAAAGCGGAAGGCGAACGTCAGTCGGCGTTTTTACAGGCTGAAGCGCGTGAACGTTCCGCCGAAGCAGAAGCCCGCGCCACCAAAATGGTGTCTGAAGCTATCGCCTCCGGTGATATTCAGGCGGTGAACTACTTCGTAGCGCAGAAATACACCGAAGCGTTACAGCAGATCGGTTCCTCCACTAACAGCAAAGTAGTGATGATGCCATTAGAGGCCAGCAGCCTGATGGGGTCGATTGCCGGGATTGCCGAACTGGTGAAAGACAGCGCCAACAAACGGACTCAGCCATGATGGAGTTAATGGTCGTTCATCCACATATTTTCTGGCTCAGTCTCGGCGGTTTGCTGCTGGCAGCCGAGATGCTGGGCGGAAATGGTTATTTGTTGTGGAGCGGCGTGGCAGCGGTGATTACCGGCCTGGTGGTCTGGCTGGTGCCGCTGGGTTGGGAGTGGCAAGGGGTAATGTTTGCCATCCTGACGCTGCTCGCCGCCTGGCTGTGGTGGAAATGGTTGTCGCGGCGGGTGCGCGAACAAAAGCACAGCGATAGTCATTTAAACCAGCGCGGGCAGCAGCTGATTGGCCGACGTTTTGTGCTGGAATCTCCGCTGGTCAACGGGCGCGGTCATATGCGCGTCGGTGACAGTTCATGGCCTGTCAGCGCCAGCGAGGATCTCGGTGCAGGTACGCATGTTGAAGTCATTGCGATAGAAGGGATAACCCTACATATCCGAGCCATCTCGTCTTAATCACCCTGCCCGATGATGACAGCAGCCGGAGAGATTTTCGATAATCGGGCAGTCGGCGCTGTCATCGCCAGGGCAGGCATTCGCCAGTGCCAGCAGCTGGTCGCGCATGGATTGCAGCTCCTCAATGTGTCGTTCGATCTCCGCCACCTTCTCCAGCGTGCGCCGTTTGACGTCGGCGCTGTGCCGCTGCGGGTCGTTAAACAGATTCACCAGCTCGCCGCTCTCTTCCAGGTTAAAGCCCACCTGCCGTGCCTGGCGCAGTAAGGTCAGTTCGTTGAGATGCTGCTGCGTGTAGGTGCGATAACCGTTTTCGCTGCGCATCGGCGGCGTCACCAGCCCCTTCTCTTCATAGAAGCGAATGGCTTTGCTAGTCAGGCCGGTAATTTTTGCTACATCGCTGATGTTCATCGTTCGCGCAACGCCTCCTGTGCTTTGTTAAAGGGTTTCAACAGATATTCAAGCACGTTTTTTTGCCAGTGCGAATATCGACCGCCACCACAATAATACAGGAAGTACTGCGCACAGAGAGATGTTATACGGTTTTATTGCGCTTCATGACCATTGCCACAATAAGGCTGAGTAAGAGTGAGCCAATAATCCATATCAACGCACGGCTACCCTGGGACCACAGACTGTAGATAAAGCCAACGATCACCAACAACATCACCAACGTACCAACGATAAGAATCGGCAACGAGGCGTGAATATCATGACGCAGGCGGATCGCCACCACAAACACCGCCAGGTAGCAAATCAAAAAGGTGGCGCTGGCAACGCTGGCGAGTGAGCCTAAATTCAGTGCCGCCGTCATCAGCATAATCAACACCACGACAATGATGTTGCCCCAGGTACTCTGCCGCCACAGGGATTTATTCATTAGCTTCGGCAGTTCGCGTTCGCTGCCCATGTTGTCCATGATGTTAAACACGGCGAACAGGTTCGCGTTAATGGCTGAAGCCGTCGCCAGTAAAGCGCCGATGACGACGATCACATAACCCACATGTCCGAGCAGCGGAAAAGCAGCCTGCGCTACGGCGGTATCGGCATATTTTTCTAACTCTAATGCCGATACATCGCTAAGCAAAACCAGTGCCAGCGAGATATAAAGCAACGTGGTAACGCCAATCGCCACCAGAAACGCCCGTGGCATAATGACCTGCGGATCTTTCACTTTATCCGCCGCGTTCGCCATCATGCCAAAGCCCGCATAGGCAAGGAAAGTTATCCCAATACAGGAGAAGAACGCACCGGAGCTGGGGGGCGCAGAGACGGAAATATGCGCTGGTTGCAGCGACCAGACACCGGCAATAATCAGCAATAACAGGATCATCATTTTAATGCCGACGAGGATCACTTCCAGCCGCCCTACCGCATGGTTGCTTAAGGAGTTGAAAAGCGTCATCACCGCAATGCTCCCCAACGCGTAGAGCAAAATAAGGTGCTCCTCCTGGCTGCCTTCATGCAAAAACTGCACGGCATAAGCGCCAAAAGCATGGGCGACCATGGCGATGCTCACCGCCAGCGTCAACAGGTACAGTAACGAGAGCGCCAGCGAAAAGACGCCGTTGCCTAATCCGCGACGAAAGAAGTCGATAATGCCGCCATTACTGGGATAGCTCGCCCCCAGACGCGCATAGGCATAACCGGAAAACATCGCCACAATACCGCCAAAAGCAAAGGCGACCCAGGTCGAGGCTTCCATTAGCAACGCAGCCTGCCCCAGCAGCGCGAAGATCCCCGCCCCCACCATTGCCCCAATACCGATGGAAACGACATTCCATAGACCGAGGGGTTTGTTACCGTTATTACCTTCCGTGTTCATCATGATCAGCCCTTAAACACGTTATAGCCGAGTTGCTTAGCGACCGATGCCACCATTTTTTGACCGCGAACACTGTTACCTTCTTCGTCCAGCGGTGGTGAGAACGCGGCAATTCCCATCACGCCAGGGACGACCGCCAGAATACCGCCACCTACACCGCTTTTGCCCGGTAAACCAACGCGATACGCCCAGTCACCGGAGCGACCATACAGCCCTTCCATCATCATTTCGGCCAGAATGTACGGCACGTTGTCGGCCTGAAGAACGCGTTTATGCGTCAGTGGATTCAGACCACCCGCCGCCAGCGTCGCGCCAAGCGTTGCCAGTTCAACAGTATTGATGAGCGTGGAGCACTGACGGGTGTACACGTCACAGGCTTCCATTGCATCACAATAGAGATATCCGGCGGAGTACAGCAGCCAGGCTATGGCCCGGTTATGGAAGTTGGTTGTTTGTTCCGACTGGTTGACTTCGTCAGAGAGCGCTACCTGCTCACCAGCCAGTTGCTGTTGGATATGTAAAATTCGCTGCCAGCGTTGTTCAATATTTTCAGCGTTAATCAGGCTGGTGGTGGCAATAGCGCCAGCATTTACCAGTGGCGAAAGCGGTTTGCCGCCATGCAACTCTAAGGCGATAACTGAGTTAAAGGGCAATCCGGTCGGGTCAGCGCCAATTTTGTCCTGTACCGCCTGCGGGCCGACATCTTCTAACGCAAGGGCTAACGTACAGACTTTCGAGATGGATTCCAGTGCAAAGCGGTAATCACTGTCACCCGCACTATAGACGTTGCCATCGCAGGTCACGATAGCCACTGCCGCCAGTTGACCTGGTACATTCGCCAGAAAGGGAATGTAATCGGCATTTTGTCCGCCGTTAAGTGAGTGAAATTGGGTGTAAGCCTGATCCACTGCCTGCTGTAATTTGTTTGCATCTAACATCTTTTGTTAACTCCTTTTTATAGATGCGGGAGGTAATTCCTCACCCCGGTGCCGATTTTCAGGCATCCTGATTTAACTTAGCACCAGCAACTTAACTACAGGAAAACAAAGAAATAAATGTCTAATCCTGATGCAAATCGAGCCGATTTTTTAATCTTTACGGACTTTTACCCGCCTGGTTTATTAATTTCTTGACCTTCCCCTTGCTGGAAGGTTTAACCTTTATCACAGCCAGTCAAAACTGTCTTAAAGGAGTGTTTTATGTCACAAACTATCGACCTGACCCTGGACGGCCTGTCCTGCGGTCACTGCGTTAAACGCGTGAAAGAAAGTCTCGAACAGCGCCCGGATGTGGAACAAGCGGATGTGTCTATCACTGAAGCGCACGTTACCGGGACTGCCAGTGCAGAACAGCTGATCGAAACCATCAAACAAGCGGGTTATGACGCATCTGTAAGCCACCCAAAGGCTAAACCGCTGGCGGAGTCATCAATCCCGTCGGAAGCACTGACAGCGGTTTCTGAGGCGCTTCCGGCAGCGACCGCCGATGACGATGACAGCCAGCAGTTGCTGCTGAGCGGCATGAGCTGCGCCAGCTGTGTCACCCGCGTACAAAATGCGCTGCAAAGCGTACCGGGCGTCACTCAGGCACGGGTAAACCTGGCGGAGCGTACTGCGCTGGTGATGGGCAGTGCCTCCCCACAAGATTTAGTGCAGGCGGTGGAAAAAGCGGGCTACGGCGCGGAAGCGATTGAAGATGACGCGAAACGCCGCGAGCGCCAGCAGGAAACCGCCGTCGCTACGATGAAGCGCTTCCGCTGGCAGGCGATTGTCGCACTGGCGGTGGGTATTCCGGTAATGGTCTGGGGGATGATCGGCGATAACATGATGGTCACCGCTGACAACCGCAGCCTGTGGTTAGTTATCGGCCTGATAACCCTGGCGGTAATGGTTTTCGCCGGCGGGCATTTTTACCGCAGCGCGTGGAAAAGCCTGCTGAACGGTGCGGCGACGATGGATACGCTGGTGGCGCTGGGTACGGGTGTGGCGTGGCTCTATTCGATGAGCGTCAACCTGTGGCCGCAGTGGTTCCCGATGGAAGCGCGGCATCTTTACTATGAAGCCAGTGCGATGATTATCGGTCTGATTAATCTCGGCCATATGCTGGAAGCGCGCGCGCGTCAGCGTTCTTCTAAGGCGCTGGAGAAATTACTCGATTTAACCCCACCGACGGCGCGAGTGGTCACCGCAGAGGGTGAAAAAAGCGTGCCGCTGGCGGAAGTTCAGCCAGGGATGTTACTGCGCCTGACGACCGGCGATCGCGTGCCGGTAGATGGCGAGATTACCCAGGGCGAAGCATGGCTGGATGAAGCGATGCTGACGGGCGAACCAATCCCGCAGCAAAAAGGCGAAGGCGAAAGCGTCCATGCCGGGACAGTGGTACAGGACGGTAGCGTGCTATTTCGCGCCAGTGCGGTTGGCAGCCATACCACGCTGTCAAGGATTATTCGCATGGTGCGCCAGGCCCAGAGCAGCAAGCCAGAAATCGGTCAGCTGGCGGATAAAATCTCAGCCGTATTTGTGCCGGTAGTAGTGGTGATTGCGCTGATCAGTGCAGCAATCTGGTATTTCTTTGGTCCGGCACCGCAGATTGTCTATACCCTGGTGATAGCCACCACGGTGCTGATTATTGCCTGTCCGTGTGCGCTGGGGCTGGCGACGCCAATGTCGATTATTTCCGGCGTCGGGCGGGCGGCTGAGTTTGGCGTGCTGGTGCGGGACGCCGACGCGCTGCAACGCGCCAGTACACTCGATACCGTCGTGTTCGATAAAACCGGGACGCTGACCGAAGGGAAGCCGCAGGTTGTCGCAGTAAAAACATTTGCTGATGTTGATGAAGCGCAAGCATTGCGTCTGGCGGCGGCGCTGGAGCAAGGTTCCAGCCATCCGCTGGCACGAGCGATCCTCGATAAAGCAGGCGATATGCAGCTGCCGCAGGTCAACGGTTTCCGCACATTGCGCGGGCTGGGCGTAAGCGGTGAAGCTGAAGGTCATGCGTTATTGCTGGGTAATCAGGCGCTGTTAAATGACCAGCAAGTCGATACTAAAGCGATTGAAGCCGATATTTCAGCTCAGGCATCGCAAGGAGCAACGCCTGTGCTGCTGGCGATTGACGGGAAAGTAGTAGCCCTGCTGGCTGTACGCGATCCGTTGCGTAGTGATAGCGTGGCGGCGCTGCAACGCCTGCATAAAGCGGGATATCGTCTGGTGATGTTGACCGGGGATAACCCAACCACCGCCAATGCGATCGCCAAAGAAGCAGGGATTGATGAGGTGATCGCCGGGGTGCTGCCAGACGGTAAAGCCGAAGCGATCAAACGTCTGCAAAGTGAAGGACGTCAGGTGGCAATGGTGGGCGACGGCATTAACGACGCGCCAGCGCTGGCTCAGGCGGATGTCGGTATTGCGATGGGTGGCGGCAGTGATGTTGCCATTGAAACCGCGGCGATTACCCTGATGCGCCATAGCCTGATGGGTGTTGCAGATGCGCTCGCGATTTCCCGCGCAACGCTGCGCAATATGAAGCAGAACCTGCTCGGTGCGTTTATCTACAACAGCATTGGTATTCCGGTCGCCGCTGGTATTTTGTGGCCGTTTACTGGAACACTGCTTAACCCGGTAGTTGCCGGAGCGGCAATGGCGCTCTCGTCGATTACCGTAGTGAGTAACGCCAACCGGTTGCTGCGGTTTAAACCGAAGGAATAAGTACGTCATTGCGGATGCGCTGCTTTAGGGCGGCGCATTTGGCATCGACGCATGACTGCCGGATGCGGCGTAAACGCCTTATCCGGCCTACGGTTCAGGCACAGGTTTGTAGGCCTGATAAGACGGGTAAGCGTCGCATCAGGCAATGGTGCTCGGATGCCGGATGCGGCGTGAACGCCTTATCCGGCCTACGAGATGAAGCGATGTTTTGGCCTTACGCGACCTTTTTTGCACGCTCTTCACGGCGTGCCAAATATTCAGCCACTGTTTCAATCCGTCCCAATTCTTCCTGGGTGCGCATGTTGTTTTCAACTTCCCAAAGATCAACTGCCGCCTGGAGGTTTAGCCAAAAATCGACTGTGGTATCAAAAACTTTCGCCAGACGGAATGCCATCTCAGTGGTGAGTTTACGATTATTATTGATCAGTGTACTGACGCTATTACGATGAACATGCAGCAACTCTGCTAACTCATTGATTTTCAAATCGAGCGGTTCCAGATATTCATAGAGAAGAATATCTCCGGGTGTCGTCGGTTTTCTTGTTGCCTGTTTCATGGTTTTTAACTGTTGCTTCCCTGTGAATAGCGATGCAAGAACATACTGAATCATACAAACACATTAAACAAGTCCCCAACTCCATTTGCGCCATCCCTCACCGCGCGCTAGCATGATATTTCACAAAGGGAGGTCGTATGGATCTGTTGTACCGGGTAAAAACGCTTTGGGCCGCGCTGCGCGGTAATCATTACACCTGGCCTGCCATCGATATCACCCTTCCCGGCAATCGCCATTTTCATCTGATTGGCAGTATTCATATGGGTAGCCACGATATGACTCCCCTGCCCACCCGTTTGCTCAAAAAGCTCAAAAACGCCGATGCGCTGATCGTCGAGGCGGATGTTTCCACCAGCGATACGCCTTTTGCTAATTTGCCTACTTGCGAGGCGCTGGAAGAGCGCATTAACGAGGAGCAACTCCAAAATCTGCAGCACATTAGCCAGGAGATGGGCATTTCTCCGTCGCTCTTTTCTACTCAACCGCTGTGGCAAATCGCGATGGTTCTTCAGGCGACGCAGGCACAAAAACTGGGGCTGCGGGCAGAATACGGTATCGATTACCAGTTATTGCAGGCGGCGAAGCAACAACATAAACCCGTGATTGAACTGGAAGGGGCTGAAAACCAGATTACCATGTTGCTCCAGCTCCCTGACAAAGGACTGGCGCTGCTGGACGATACGCTGACCCACTGGCATACCAACGCACGGTTGCTGCAACAAATGATGAGCTGGTGGCTGAATGCACCTCCGCAAAATAATGATATAACGCTGCCCAATACGTTCAGTCAGTCGCTGTACGATGTGCTGATGCATCAGCGAAATCTCGCCTGGCGGGATAAATTACGCGCCATGCCGCCGGGGCGATATGTGGTCGCGGTCGGTGCACTACACCTGTATGGAGAAGGGAATTTGCCGCAAATGTTGCGCTAAAAAAATGGCCAATATCGCTATTGGCCCGTCAAAGAGGAATTTCATTTTTTTATTATTATGCCGTCACTTTAAGCGACGGTGTAACTCGATTGTCGCTCAATCTCACCATCCTGCCAATACTCTTAGGCAAGATGACTCTTTTTTTTGGACCACCATCAGGCGTATGCTTGCTTCGTTTTTTTGTTTAAGGCAGGAAAATTACCATGACACCCGCAGTTAAATTACTCGAAAAAAACAAGATTTCGTTTCAAATCCATACCTACGAGCACGATCCGGCTGAAACCAATTTTGGCGATGAAGTCGTCAAAAAATTAGGTTTGAATCCGGATCAAGTCTACAAAACGCTACTGGTGGCAGTGAACGGTGATATGAAACATCTGGCAGTGGCCGTTACGCCGGTCGCAGGTCAACTGGATCTTAAAAAAGTAGCAAAAGCGCTGGGTGCCAAGAAAGTTGAGATGGCCGATCCGATGGCCGCGCAGCGTTCGACGGGATACCTGGTTGGGGGGATTAGCCCACTGGGGCAGAAAAAACGTCTGCCGACGATTATCGACGCCCCCGCACAAGAATTTGCCACTATTTATGTTTCTGGCGGCAAGCGCGGACTGGATATCGAACTGGCGGCAGGCGATCTGGCGAAGATCCTCGATGCCAAATTTGCTGATATCGCCCGCCGCGATTAAGCATTGTGCCGGATGCAAATATCCGGCACTTTCGGATTACTGCCAGCTCACCTCACCTTTCGGTTCATAAACACTCACATCCAGCGGCGAGCTTTTCTGGATATACGCTTTCAGCACTTCGGCATCAATAAAGCCGGTATTCACATAGCCCGGTTTGTTATCAAGGCGCGGATAGCCATCACCGCCGGTGGCATTGAAGTTTAATGTCGCCATACGGTAAGTTTTCGCCGGATCGACCGGTTCGCCTTTGATTTTCAGGTCGTTGAGTTTGCCGTCTTTCGTCACAAAGCTAACGTTGGCAAATTGCGGGTAGGCACCTGAATCTGGCTTCATTTGTGTGACGGCGGTCAGGTAATCAATCACCTCTTTACCGGTCATGTCGGCATACACCACCACATTGCCGAATGGCTGCACTTTCAGTACGTTTTTATAGCTGATATCGCCTGCTTCGATAGAATCACGAATTCCTCCTCCACTCATCACCGCAAATTCGGCACCAGTGCGATCCATTTGGGCTGCCAGAATCAACCGCCCCATATTGGTCTGTACAAAACGCACTTTGTCACGATCGCCTTCCAGACGACCATTGGTTTCGCCTATTTTCACTTCCAACTGCGCTTTGCCTTTGTTCTGGAACGGCGATAACAGCGAGATCATTTGCTGGTTCTCAGCGATTTCAGGAGTGTAAAGCACGCGCTCGCTTTTCCCGTCTTCCCAGGTCACTTTCTTCTTCAGGTTCACCGGAATCAGCTGGTAGTTAACCATTTTCATTTCGCCATTACGAAACTCAAAATCAGCCCGTCCCACGTATTTGCCCCACTCATGCGCCTGCACAATCCAGATGCCGTTTTGTTGATCTGGTTTGCATGGCGTACCCGGCACGTAATCGACCTGTTTTTTGTTTTCTGCCGCCATGCAGACCGGAGCTTGCGAGTGACCACCGACGATCATCGCCAGCGATCCGGCAGGCAGCGCGCGTGCCATCTCCACATCGCCCGGTGCGTTAGAGCCGTGCTCACCATTATCGTAATGCCCCATATGGGTCGCCGCGATAATAATGTCTGGCTTTTCTGTCTGTTGCAGCTCCTGAATCACCAGCTTCGCTTCATCGGCGGGCTTACGAAATTCGACATCAGTGAAGTATTCCGGGTTACCAATTTTTGCTGTGTCATCGGTTGTCAGCCCAATGACGGCAATTTTCAGATCCTGACGCTTAAACAGCGCCCATGGTTTAAACAGGCGCTCGCCGGTACTTTTCTGATAGATATTCGCGGAAAGCAACGGGAACTTGGCCCACTTTTCCTGCTGGCGTAATACGGTGAGCGGATTATCAAATTCATGATTACCGATCGCCATCGCGTCATAGCCCACCAGATTCATACCGCGAAAATCAGGTTCGGCATCCTGTAAGTCAGACTCGGGCACGCCAGTGTTAATGTCGCCACCGGAAAGTAGCAGCACGCTACCGCCTTCAGCCGCAACCTCTTTGCGGATACCATCCACCAGCGTTTTTTGCGCCGCCAGACCATATTCGCCATATTCATTGCGCCAAAAATGCCCATGATGATCATTGGTATGCAGAACTGTAATTTTGTAGGTTTTATCCTGCTCATACGCCAGAGCAGTTTCACTCGCCAGTGTAAATGTGGTTAACAGCGCTAACGCCACGCCCCGCTGCAATAATTTCATACTTCTCTCCCTGACCTGATTTCAACGTGTTGAAAAATAGTATGACGCAACATCATAGACAAGTCTGCGTCCGGTGAAGATAAATCTGCATCCAGATTAGAAATTCTGTATTCGGCGTTGAGACTTCCTTCAGGCGACGCATACAGGTATGTTAGTCGGGTAATAATCACAAATAAGATCATTCTTTACATCGCAACCCTGAAAAAGTGACTTTCCTATGGCAATGAGTGAACAAACCCAGCCTGTGGCGGGCGCGGCTGCGTCAACGACCAAGGCCCGAACATCGTTTGGTATTTTAGGTGCTATCAGCCTCTCACATCTGCTGAACGACATGATCCAATCGCTGATTCTGGCGATTTATCCTCTGCTTCAGTCAGAATTTTCTCTGACATTTATGCAGATTGGCATGATAACCCTCACCTTCCAGCTCGCCTCTTCGCTACTGCAACCAGTGGTCGGCTACTGGACCGATAAATATCCGATGCCGTGGTCGTTGCCAATTGGCATGTGCTTTACCTTAAGTGGTCTGGTGCTGCTTGCGCTGGCGGGCAGTTTTGGCGCAGTTCTGCTGGCGGCGGCGCTGGTCGGTACCGGTTCATCGGTCTTTCATCCGGAATCTTCTCGCGTAGCCCGTATGGCTTCCGGCGGGCGGCATGGCCTGGCGCAATCTATCTTTCAGGTCGGCGGCAACTTTGGCAGTTCCCTGGGACCCTTGCTGACGGCGGTGATTATCGCGCCTTATGGCAAAGGCAACGTTGCTGGTTTGTGCTTGCGGCACTGCTGGCGATCGTGGTGTTGGCGCAAATTAGCCGTTGGTACTCGGCACAGCTCCGAATGAATAAAGGAAAACCCAAAGCGACGATAATCAATCCACTGCCGCGCAACAAAGTGGTACTGGCAGTCAGCATTCTGTTAATCCTCATTTTCTCGAAATATTTCTATATGGCGAGCATCAGCAGCTAGGTAATGACTCCAACTTACTGATAGTGTTTTATGTTCAGATAATGCCCGATGACCTTGTCATGCAGCTCCACCGATTTTGAGAACGACAGTGACTTCCGTCCCAGCCTTGCCAGATGTTGTCTCAGATTCAGATTATGTCGCTCAATGCGCTGAGTGTAACGCTTGCTGATAACGTGCAGCTTTCCCTTCAGGCGTGATTCATACAGCGGCCAGCCATCCGTCATCCATACCACGACCTCAAAGGCCGA
>NZ_MDGW01000430.1:0-639 GCF_001712525.1 Shigella sp. FC1661 | reverse complement strand
AAGCCAAGGGCTACCGCAACCGGGAGCGCTTTAAGCTGGGAGTGATGTTCCACTATGGGAAACTGAATATGGCGTTCTAAGCCTTCCCACCATGATCGGGGAAGACCCAGATATGAACAGGCACATTCAGAGTTACTTTAAAGAGCTTACTGAACGTCTGAGGTGTTAGAGCCATGACTGCCGCAGCATTGCTGGCGGAAATGCCTGAATCGAGCAGCCTCTCGAGACGTGAAATCAGCGCACTTGTCGGTGTTGCTCAGGTAAACCGGGACTCGGGAACTCTGCGCGGTCGACGAACCATTTTCGGTGATTGTGCTGGGGAAGAACAGCTCGGTAATGACTCCAACTTACTGATAGTGTTTTATGTTCAGATAATGCCCGATGACCTTGTCATGCAGCTCCACCGATTTTGAGAACGACAGTGACTTCCGTCCCAGCCTTGCCAGATGTTGTCTCAGATTCAGATTATGTCGCTCAATGCGCTGAGTGTAACGCTTGCTGATAACGTGCAGCTTTCCCTTCAGGCGTGATTCATACAGCGGCCAGCCATCCGTCATCCATACCACGACCTCAAAGGCCGACAGCAGGCTCAGAAGACGCTCCAGTGTGGCCAGAGTGCGTTCACCGAAGACGTGCGCC
>NZ_MDGW01000429.1:0-640 GCF_001712525.1 Shigella sp. FC1661 | reverse complement strand
ATCTGCAAACTCATCTGACCACCAGCACGTTTAACGTCCTGTGCCGTTTTTCAGGTATAAAAAAACCCGCATAAAGCGGGCTCTTTCAAATGTCCATGTGAAGTGGTCAACAAAAACTGGCCACCGAGTTAGAGTTTTTCCAGTATCGATTTTCCGATTCGTTTGGGGGTAACCCACCGTTATATTCGTGCGGTCTTAGTGCGCTGTAATATCCAACGATATAGTCCGTTATGGCGTGAGCTGCCTCGCTGAAGCTTACGTAACCCACCACCGGCATCCATTCGTTCTTCAGACTCCTGAAGAAGCGTTCCATTGGGCTGTTATCCCAGCAGTTTCCGCGCCGGCTCATACTCTGTCTGATCTGGTATCGCCACAATAACTGCCGGAACTGCCTGCTCGTATAATGACTGCCCTGATCGCTGTGGAACATCACCCCGCCGGGCTTACCACGGGTTTCCCATGCCATTTCCAGCGCTTTCATGGTGAGCCTGCTGTCCGGCGAGAACGACATGGCCCAGCCCACTGGTTTTCTTGCGAACAGGTCGAGAACAACGGCGAGGTACGCCCAGCGCTTACCCGTCCAGATACAGGTCACATCACCGCACCACACCTGATTTGGCTCGGTCACGGCGAACTGCCT
>NZ_MDGW01000428.1:0-656 GCF_001712525.1 Shigella sp. FC1661 | reverse complement strand
GAGATAACCGGTTGCCAGTTAAATGCCGGAACCGTTCGCCGCTGGTTGCCGTCTGCGGGGATTGTGTGGCGAAGGGCTGCGCCAACTCTGCGTATCCGTGACCCGCATAAAGATGAAAAGATGGCAGCAATCCATAAAGCACTGGACGAATGCAGCGCAGAACATCAGGTCTTTTATGAAGATGAAGTGGATATCCATCTTCATCCCAAAATCGGTGCGGACTGGTAACTGCGCGGACAGCAAAAACGGGTGGTCACGCCGGGACAGAATGAAAAATATTATCTGGCCGGAGCGCTGCACAGCGGGACAGGTAAAGTCAGCTATGTGGGCGGCAACAGCAAAAGTTCGGCGCTGTTCATCAGCCTGCTGAAGCGGCTTAAAGCGACATACCGTCGGGCGAAAACCATCACGCTGATCGTGGACAACTACATTATCCACAAAAGCCGGGAAACACAGAGCTGGCTGAAGGAGAACCCGAAGTTCAGGGTCATTTATCAGCCGGTTTACTCGCCATGGGTGAATCATGCTGAACGGCTATGGCAGGCACTTCACGACACAATAACGCGTAATCATCAGTGCCGCTCAATGTGGCAACTGTTGAAAAAAGTTCGCCATTTTATGGAAACCGTCAGCCCATTCCCCGGAGGCAAACATGG
>NZ_MDGW01000427.1:0-657 GCF_001712525.1 Shigella sp. FC1661 | reverse complement strand
CAGGAGGGATGGTTGTACCTCGCTGGCATCAAAGATGTTTATACGTGCGAAATTGTCGGCTACGCCATGGGAGAGCGCATGACAAAAGAGCTGACAGGTAAAGCCCTGTTTATGGCGCTCAGGAGCCAGCGCCCACCTGCCGGGCTAATCCACCACTCTGATCGAGGTTCACAGTACTGCGCATACGATTACCGGGTCATACAGGAGCAGTCTGGTCTGAAAACATCAATGTCGCGTAAAGGTCACTGTTACGACAACGCTCCGATGGAAAGCTTCTGGGGAACGCTGAAAAATGAGAGCCTGAGCCACTATCGTTTTAATAACCGGGATGAAGCCATCTCAGTAATACGGGAATACGGTAATGACTCCAACTTACTGATAGTGTTTTATGTTCAGATAATGCCCGATGACCTTGTCATGCAGCTCCACCGATTTTGAGAACGACAGTGACTTCCGTCCCAGCCTTGCCAGATGTTGTCTCAGATTCAGATTATGTCGCTCAATGCGCTGAGTGTAACGCTTGCTGATAACGTGCAGCTTTCCCTTCAGGCGTGATTCATACAGCGGCCAGCCATCCGTCATCCATACCACGACCTCAAAGGCCGACAGCAGGCTCAGAAGACGCTCCAGTGTGGCCAGAGTGCGTTCACCGAAGAC
>NZ_MDGW01000426.1:0-657 GCF_001712525.1 Shigella sp. FC1661 | reverse complement strand
CCACAGTTTTCATATTGTCATACAACACTTCGCGCGGCACACCACCAAAGAAGCGGAACGCATTACGATGGCAGGTCTCCAGCGTGTCATAACGCATATTGTCAGTGAATTCGATGTACAACATTCGGCTGTATCCGGGAACAGCAACGAACACGTGAAGCGGTGAGCGACCATTACGCATAGTGCCCCAGTCAACCTGCATCTGTCGTCCGGGTTCAGTTTCGAACCGAACGGCAGGCTCCTGCTCCTGAGGAACCGAGAGAGAACGAATGAATGCCCTGAGAATGGTCATTCCGCCACGATATCCCTGGTCTCTGATCTCGCGAGCGATTACCGTTGCCGGGATTTTGTAAGGATGAGCATCGGCGATGCGTTGACGAATATAATCCCGGTATTCATCCAGGAGTGAAGCAACAGCAGGTCGCGGCGTATATTTTGGCGGCTCAGATTTTGCCTGCAAATAACGTTTAACGGTATTGCGGGAGAGCCCCAGTTCTCTGGCAATCGCCCGGCTACTCATTCCCTGCTTGTGCAGGATTTTAATTTCCATAACTGTCTCAAAAGTGACCATAAGCTCTCCTGAATCAGGAGAGCAGATTACCCCCTGGATCTGATTTCAGGCGTTGGGTGTGGATCACTATTGCACCGTTCGTGACA
>NZ_MDGW01000425.1:0-658 GCF_001712525.1 Shigella sp. FC1661 | reverse complement strand
TTTCGGCGCAGGCGCATGCCACAGATCGGCAACCATATTTACGCAACGCAGGTCGATGGCTGCGGATTGCGGATATTCTTCTTTGTCGATCCAGTTTTTATTGATCGACAAATCCATCAATTTATGGACGTTTTCGTCGTCCCAGGTCTGGCAGAAAGTGGCCAGGTTCTGACGAGCGTTGCCATCAAGATATAATTCATCATTGATAATCTGAAATGCGACATCATCGCGCATTTCGTGCAGCGGAAATCGTTTTGACTCCGCGGGTAATGACTCCAACTTACTGATAGTGTTTTATGTTCAGATAATGCCCGATGACCTTGTCATGCAGCTCCACCGATTTTGAGAACGACAGTGACTTCCGTCCCAGCCTTGCCAGATGTTGTCTCAGATTCAGATTATGTCGCTCAATGCGCTGAGTGTAACGCTTGCTGATAACGTGCAGCTTTCCCTTCAGGCGTGATTCATACAGCGGCCAGCCATCCGTCATCCATACCACGACCTCAAAGGCCGACAGCAGGCTCAGAAGACGCTCCAGTGTGGCCAGAGTGCGTTCACCGAAGACGTGCGCCACAACCGTCCTCCGTATCCTGTCATACGCGTAAAACAGCCAGCGCTGACGTGATTTAGCACCGACGTAGCCCCACTGTTCGTCCAT
>NZ_MDGW01000424.1:0-681 GCF_001712525.1 Shigella sp. FC1661 | reverse complement strand
TTGATGCTATAAGCCAGAGACCTTCTATGAGAATAGACATATCACATCAAACACGGCATACCCCGCCAAACATGCTTCCTCGGGAACAAAATTGTGTAGCAATGGCATTATCTGCGTGCTTTAGACAACAACTAAACCCTGTGGTAAACAGCTTATTAAAAGAGAGAATAATACACTCCCCTAAAGAATTGGAACATGACAACGCAGTAATAAGAGCCCTGCAAAAACTACAAATTCAAGAAGTTTGTAACAGCACCCTTTGGGAGACAGCCAAACAACAACTACTTCAAAAATCGGACGGAAGATATTTTGCCATCAATTCTAAACACTTAGCCTTTCCAGGCCCAGGAGAATCTCACGCCTTCTGTTGCATCAAATACAAAAATGCAATTGGCATTAACGGAAACAATGCCGAAACCCAATCGACCCACTACCAACCCTATCCCTATGATAAAGTCAGTATATGGGGACCATTCCCTCACAATTTAACGTAATATCTTAATTGTACGCACCGCTGAAACGCGTTCGGCGCGATCACGGCAGCAGACAGGTAAAAATGGCAACAAACCACCCGAAAAACTGCCGCGATCGCACCCGGTAAATTTTAACCACATGCATAGCTATGCAGCCATGTGAATCACGCAGGAATTGCCAGCCAGAGACAGCTGAAACGGATTTTTT
>NZ_MDGW01000423.1:0-682 GCF_001712525.1 Shigella sp. FC1661 | reverse complement strand
GCGCCGACTTAGCTCAGCAGGCAGAGCAACTGACTTGTAATCAGTAGGTCACCAGTTCGATTCCGGTAGTCGGCACCATATGCGGGCATCGTATAATGGCTATTACCTCAGCCTTCCAAGCTGATGATGCGGGTTCGATTCCCGCTGCCCGCTCCAGTCAGAGTCTTTCAGTCTGCGATGATGGGAAATCCCGGAGTGACTGAAAGACGTTTAAGTTATGAATGATCGCCTTTTTTTGCAAAATTGCTGTGCAGAAATACTAACCTTCGGGCGTGCGATCATTCATAAGCACTCTGCTTTTATTCCGATTAACTGTGGGTGGTTTGTTGGATAGAGTGCTTGGTAATGACTCCAACTTATTGATAGTGTTTTATGTTCAGATAATGCCCGATGACTTTGTCATGCAGCTCCACCGATTTTGAGAACGACAGCGACTTCCGTCCCAGCCGTGCCAGGTGCTGCCTCAGATTCAGGTTATGCCGCTCAATTCGCTGCGTATATCGCTTGCTGATTACGTGCAGCTTTCCCTTCAGGCGGGATTCATACAGTGGCCAGCCATCCGTCATCCATATCACCACGTCAAAGGGTGACAGCAAGCTCATAAGACGCCCCAGCGTCGCCATAGTGCGTTCACCGAATACGTGCGCAACAACCGTCTTCCGGAGCCTGTCATACGCGTAAA
>NZ_MDGW01000422.1:0-684 GCF_001712525.1 Shigella sp. FC1661 | reverse complement strand
TTTTTTCATGCTTTCGGAAGCGAAGAAGACGGGGATCTGAGCGGGAAAACAGAAGTTCAGGGGAATGAGCGCGATCTGGCAATAGAGGCAAAACACAGCAACAAAAGACACACCAGAATCGCGCCCGTATGCGTTTTAACGCGTTCCTGTGTTTTCAGCAAGGTCTGACTGAAGCGCGTTCCCGGTGCCCCCGAACCAACCATTATCCCAAAAAATGCACCGGAAACGCGCTGACAACATTTTAGCCTGTCTCTGATTACCATCCCAGCGAAGGGCCATCCAGTGTCCGTTCCTGTATTTCCAGCTGGCGCTCACGCTCCAGGGATAACGCATGTTCGCGTTCCTGTATCAGCCGTTCGTCCCTTATCTCCTGTTCTCGCTGTATAACTGGCTCAAGCGTTCTGTCTGCTCGCTCAAGTGCTGCACCTGCTGACTCAACTGCATGACCCGCTCATTCAGCATCGCGTTGTCCCGTTGCGTAAGCGAAAACATTTTCTGCAATTCCACGAAGGCGCTCTCCCATTCGTTCAGCCGCTGCATATAGTCCTGTTGCAGTTGCTCTAATGCGTTCAGCAAATGTCTTTCCAGCTCCGTCATGCTCTGTTACTCCTGTAGCAGCCTTACGGCATTCTGTTTCCCGTTTTCCATCGTCCAGTTCGTTTCGGCTTTCATCCCCTCGGGCAA
>NZ_MDGW01000421.1:0-692 GCF_001712525.1 Shigella sp. FC1661 | reverse complement strand
TTTTCCGACGAACAGATCATCAGTATTCTCCGCGAAGCCGAAGCTGGGGTACCGGCTTTATCACCTCAGTGGCCTGGGCGTAAAACGCAGAAGACGTCGTAAAGGGCTGGCAACAGAACGTCTGCCGCTGCTCCGTCCGGCGGCGCCCAATCTGACCTGGTCGATGGATTTCGTCATGGACGCACTTTCCACCGGTCGCAGGATCAAGTGTCTTACCTGCGTCGATGATTTCTACAAAGGAATGCCTGACGGTCACTGTTGCCTTTGGGATTTCAGGCGTTCAGGTCACGCGTATTCTGGACAGCATTGCACTGTTTCGAGGCTATCCGGCGACGATAAGAACTGACCAGGGGCCGGAGTTCACTTGCCGTGCACTGGATCAATGGGCCTTTGAGCATGGTGTTGAGTTGCGCTTAATCCAGCCGGGCAAGCCAACGCAGAACGGATTTATTGAGAGCTTTAACGGACGATTTCGCGATGAATGTTTGAATGAGCACTGGTTCAGCGATATCGTTCATGCCAGGAAAATTATTAATGACTGGCGGCAGGATTATAACGAATGCCGCCCGCACTCCACGCTGAATTATCAGACACCGTCTGAATTTGCAGCGGGCTGGAGAAAGGGTCATTCTGAGAATGAAGATTCCGACGTTACTAACTGAGTGTTGTATCTAATCGTGGGGGCAGGTCAA